>NZ_JBHUWH010000023.1:0-34739 GCF_042670125.1 Kitasatospora sp. NPDC057198
CGTGCGCGATCTGGCACAACCGAACCACCGGCCGACCCGTCACCCGCTCCCTGATCGCCTACGACCACTGACCGACTTCGGAACTACTCGTCTAGAGGTCGCGCAGCATGCAGGTCAGCCGGCAGGAGGTGATCCGGCGGCCGGTGTCGTCCGTCACCGCGATCTCGTACGTCGCCGCGGTGCGGCCCTTGAACACCGCCGTCGCCACGCCCGTCACCAGCCCGGAGGTCGCCGAGCGGTGGTGCGTCGCGTTCAGGTCCACGCCCACCGCGTAGCGGCCCGGCCCGGCGTGCAGCATCGCGCCGACCGACCCCAGCGTCTCGGCCAGCGCCGCCGACGCCCCGCCGTGCAGCAGCCCGTACGGCTGCTGGTTGCCCTCCACCGGCATCGTCCCGACCACCCGGTCCGGGGACGCCTCGACGATGGTGATGCCCAGCTTCTCGCCCAGGTGCCCGCCGGAGAAGGTCTCCGCGCTCACCCCCAGCTTGGCGAAGTGGTCCAGCACGTCCTGGGGCACTTTCAGTACGGGCGCCGCGTCGGTCATGGTGCTCCTGCTTCCGGGTTCGCTTCGTTGCGCGTCGATCGTACGACTGTCTACCCGCCGGTAGGGAGGTGCTCCGCGCCGCGCCGGAGATGTCGGCCGCGCCCCCTAGGATCGGGGAGGCAGAGCAACCGGCAGGAACGGGACGTGACGTGGCGACACAGGGTGCGGGCAAGAGTGCGGCCGGACGGCCCAGGCTGATGCTGCTGGACGGGCATTCGATGGCCTACCGGGCCTTCTTCGCCCTGCCGGTGGAGAACTTCTCCACCGCCACCGGCCAGCACACCAACGCGGTCTACGGCTTCGCCTCGATGCTGGCCAACACCGTCCGGGACGAGCGGCCCACCCACCTCGCGGTCGCCTTCGACCTCTCCCGGCAGACCTTCCGGTCCGTCGAGTTCCCCGAGTACAAGGCCAACCGCTCCGCCACGCCGGACGAGTTCCGCAGCCAGGTCCCGCTGATCGGCGAACTCCTCGACGCCATGCGGGTGCCCCGGATCACCGCCGAGGGCTTCGAGGCCGACGACGTCATCGCCACCCTGGCCACCGCCGCCGCGGCCGAGGGCTTCGAGGTGCTGATCGTCACCGGCGACCGGGACTCCCTCCAGCTGGTCACCGAGGACGTCACGGTGCTGTACCCCACCAAGGGCGTCTCCGAGCTGACCCGCTACACCCCGGAGAAGGTCGCCGAGAAGTACGGCGTCCGCCCCGACCAGTACCCGGACCTCGCGGCCCTGCGCGGCGACCCGTCCGACAACCTGCCCGGCATCCCCGGCGTCGGCGAGAAGACCGCCGCCAAGTGGGTCAACCAGTACGGCTCCTTCGCCGCGCTGGTCGAGCACGCCGACGAGGTCAAGGGCAAGATCGGCGAGAAGCTCCGCGAGCACCTCGACTCGGTCAAGCGCAACCGCTTCCTCACCGAACTCGTGCGGGACGTCGAACTTCCCCTCGGCGTCCCCCAGTTGGAGCGCGCCCCGTTCGACAAGGACGAGGTCGCCCGGCTGATGGAGGCGCTCGAGTTCCGCAACCCCAACTTCCGCGACCGGGTGGCCGGCATCGACCCGGCCGGCGCCGAGTCCGCCCCCGCCGTCGAGGTCCCGGCCGGGCCCGCCGTCGACGGCGACCTGCTCACCGGGCCCGGCGCGCTCGCCGCCTGGCTGGAGCAGCACACCGGCGAGGCCGGGCGCACCGCCCTCGCCGCCGACTACAGCTGGGCCCTGGGCACCGGCAAGGTCGACCAGGTCGCGCTGGCCACCGACACCGCCGCCGCCTGGTTCGACCCCGCCGACCTCGCCGAGGACGACGACCGCGCCTTCACCGCCTGGCTCGCCGACCCCAAGCGCCCCAAGGCCCTGCACATCGCCAAGCAGGTCATGCGGGCCTTCGCCGAGCAGGGCTGGCAGTTCGCCGGCGTCACCGCCGACACCGCCCTCGCCGCCTACCTGGAGAAGCCCGGCCGCCGCGCCTTCACCCTCGACGTCCTCGCCGAGGAGTACCTCGGCCGCTCGCTCGCCCCCGCCGCCGAGGCCGAGACCGGCCAGCTCAGCTTCGACTCCGACGAGCCCGACCCGACGGCCGGCGCCCAGGCCCTGATGACCCGGGCCCGCGCCGTCCACGACCTCGCCGCCCTGTTCGACACCCGGCTCGCCGAGGTCGGCGCGGTCGAGCTGTTCCACGACATGGAACTGCCGATCGCCGAGCTCCTCGCCCGGATGGAGCGCCACGGCATCGCCGCCGACCGGGAGTGGCTGCAGGGCCTGGAGGCCCAGTTCGCGGTCGAGATCCAGCGCTGCGTCGAGGAGGCGCACGCCGCCGCCGGCCGCGAGTTCAACCTCGGCTCGCCCAAGCAGCTGCAGGAGGTCCTGTTCGGCGACCTCGGCCTGCCCAAGACCAAGAAGATCAAGACCGGGTACACCACCGACGCCGACGCCCTCACCTGGCTCGCCACCCAGACCACCAACGAGCTCCCGGTGATCCTGCTCCGCCACCGGGACCAGGCCAAGCTCCGCACCACCGTCGAGGGCCTGCTCAAGACCGTCTCGCCGCAGGGCCGGATCCACACCACCTTCAACCAGATGGTCGCCGCCACCGGCCGCCTCTCCTCCCAGGACCCGAACCTGCAGAACATCCCGGTCCGCACCGAGGAGGGCCGGGCCATCCGCCGCGCCTTCGTGGTCGGCGAGGGCTACGAGACGCTGCTCACCGCCGACTACTCGCAGATCGAACTGCGCATCATGGCCCACCTCTCCGAGGACGAGGCCCTGATCGAGGCGTTCACCAGCGGCGAGGACCTGCACACCACCGTCGCCTCCCAGGTCTTCGCCGTCGCCCCCGGCGACGTCGACGCCGAGATGCGCCGCAAGATCAAGGCGATGTCCTACGGCCTCGCCTACGGCCTCTCCGCGTACGGCCTCTCCCAGCAGCTCGGCATCAAGCCCGCCGAGGCCCAGGGCCTGATGGACACCTACTTCGAGCGCTTCGGCGGCGTCCGCGACTACCTGAACGACGTCGTCGAGGAGGCCCGCGCCGTCGGCTACACCGAGACGCTGCTCGGCCGCCGCCGCTACCTGCCCGACCTCACCAGCGACAACCGGCAGCGCCGCGAGATGGCCGAGCGGATGGCCCTCAACGCCCCCATCCAGGGCTCCGCCGCCGACATCGTCAAGATCGCCATGCTCCGGGTCGACGAGGCCCTGCGCGCGGCGGGCCTCGGTACCCGGATGCTGCTCCAGGTGCACGACGAGATCGTCCTGGAGGTCGCCCCCGGCGAGCGCGAGCAGGTCGAGGCCCTCGTCCGCGAGCAGATGGCCGGCGCGTACCCGCTGCGCGCCCCGCTCGACGTCTCGGTCGGCGCCGGCGCGAACTGGGAGGCCGCGGCGCACTGACAGCCCGTCGCGGGCGCAAACCGTTTGCGGGCGTCCGGCCGGTCCTCCGAGACTGGCCGGATGCTCACGTTCTCCGACAAGCCCACCCTGGTGGGCGAGAAGGTCCTCCTGCGGCCCGTCCGGCCGGAGGAGGACCTCCCCATGCTCCGCGTCATGATCAACGACCCGGACGTGCTCCGCTACACCTCGCAGGCATACACCCCCGAACCACCCGAGTGGGACGAGGCGATGGAGCGCCGCGTCGTCGACTGGTACACCACCCGCAACGACCAGCCCGACCGCCTCGACCTGATCATCGTCGACCGGGCCACCGGCCGCGGCGTCGGCGAGGCCGTCCTCAACGAGTGGGACGAACCCAACCGCGCCTGCAACCTCCGCATCGCCATCGGCCCCGACGGCCGCGACCGCGGCCTCGGCACCGAAGCCGTCCGCCTGCTCACCGACCACGCCATCCGCGCCATCGGCCTCAACCGCGTCTCGCTCTCCGTCTACGCCTTCAACCACCGGGCCCAACGCGCCTACGAGAAGGCCGGCTTCAAGGTCGAGGGCGTCCGGCGGCAGGTGCTGCGGCACGCGGACGAGTGGATCGACGACATCGACATGGCGGCCCTGGCGGAGGACTGGACCTGACGGCCCCCGCCCCGCAGGGGAGCGGTGCCGGGTGACGCGGCGTCACCTGCGCGGGTTGGCCCGGCGGGTGGGCTCCGCCGTGGTCGGGTCCTCGGGCCAGGGGTGGCGGGGGTAGCGGCCGCGGAGGTCGGCGCGGACGGCGGGGTAGCCGGTGCGCCAGAACGAGGCGAGATCGCCGGTGACGGCGGCCGGGCGGCCGGCGGGGGAGAGCAGGTGGACGGTGAGCGGGACGCGCCCGCCGGCCAGCGCGGGGGCCGCGTCCCAGCCGAACAGCTCCTGCAACTTGACGGCCAGGACCGGGCGTTCGGGGTCGGACGCGTAGTCGATCCGGATCCGGCTGCCGCTGGGCACGGTGATCCGCTCCGGCGCCAGCTCGTCCAGCCGCCCGGCCTGGCCGCCCGCCCAGGGCAGCAGGCGTTGCAGCGCGGCGGCGGTGTCGATCCGCTCCAGGTCGGCGCGGCGCCGGGCCCGGGAGAGCTCCGGCTCCAGCCACTGCTCGGCGGCGGCCAGCAGCGTGGCGTCCGCGACGTCCGGCCACGGCTCGCCGACCGCCCGGTGCAGGAAGGCGAGGCGCTCGCGCAGCCCGCTCGCGGCCGGCGGCCAGCTCAGCAGCGCGGAGACGCCCTCCCGCTCCAGGCCCTCCAGCAGCGCGGACCGCAGCAGCGCCGGGTCGGGCGCGGCGAGCGGCACGGCCGCCAACTCGACCGCCCCCAGCGCCTCCACCCGCCGGGCGGCCACCTCCCGCTGCCGCACCGACCAGTGCACCTCCTCGCGGGCCGCCAGCAGCGGCGCGGCCGCCCGCCGGGCCGTCGCCTCGTCCACCGCCACCGCCCGCAGCACCCGCGCGGACGGTGCCCCGGCGGGCCGGTCGGCGACCGCGACGGCCAGCCAGCCGCCGGCCGGCAGCCGCGAGCCGGGCGGCAGTTGCGCGGCCGTCCCGGACGCCATCAGGTACGCCCCGTCCCCGCCCTCCCGGGCCCGCGCGACCCGCTCCGGGTACGCCAGCCCGACCACCAGCCCGGCCGCGCCGGCATCGGACAGCCCGGCCGCGGCGGCCGCCTCGCCGCCGTCGCCCTGCCGCCCCGCCGCGCGGGCGTCGCCGTCCGCTCCGTCCGCCGGGTCCGGGGCCGCCAGGGCGCGTTCCAGGCGGCGGGTCTCGTCCTTCCAGCGGCGGGTGTACGGGTCGACGGGGGTGCGGCGGACGGTGCGGTGGATCTCGGCGAGGTCGTCGCCGAGGGCGCGCGGGGGCTCTTCGGAGAGCAGGGCGACGAGTTCGGCGGCGCGGCGCGGGCCGACGGCGGGGGCGCCGTCGAGGAGGGCGCGGGCGAGGCGGGGGTGCAGGCCGGTGCGGGCGATGGCGCGGCCGCGGTCGGTGGGGCGGCCGTCGGGGCCGACGGCGGCGAGGGCGCGCAGCACCTCGCGGGCGGCGGCCATCGCGCCGGCGGGCGGCGGGTCGGGGAGGGTGAGGCCGGTGGCGTCGGGGTCGCCCCAGCAGGCGGCCTGGAGGGCGAAGGGGGTGAGGTCGGCGAGGGCGATCTCGGGGGTGGGGAAGCGGGCGGCGCGGGCGTCCTCGGCCTCGGCCCAGCAGCGGTAGACGGTGCCGGGGGCCTCGCGTCCGGCGCGTCCGGCGCGCTGCCGGGCGGCGGCCAGCGAGGTGCGGACGGTGACCAGGGCGGACAGGCCGCGGGCGTGGTCGGTGCGCGGCTCCCTGGTCAGCCCGGAGTCGACCACCACCCGCACGCCGGGCACGGTCAGCGAGGACTCGGCGACCGAGGTGGCCAGCACCACCCGCCGCCGCTGCCCGGCGGTCAGCGCCGCGTCCTGCACGGCCTGCGGCGCCCGCCCGTGCAGCTGCAGCACCTCGACGCCGTCCAGGCCGGCCAACTGCCCGGCCACCCGGGCGATCTCGCCCACGCCGGGCAGGAAGCACAGCACGTCCCCCGCCCGTTCGGCCAGCGCCCGGCGGACCGTCGCCGCGACGTGCGCCAGCAGCGCCGGGTCGACCTTGGTGCCGTGCGCGGGGCGGACGGCGGCGGGCGGCGGCGCCCAGACCGTTTCGACCGGGTGCGAGACGCCCTCGGCGGCCACCACCGGCGCGCCGCCGAGCAGTTCGGCCCAGGCGTCGGTGTCGGCGGTCGCCGAGGCCAGTAGCAGGCGCAGTTCGGGGCGCAGCGCGGCCCGGACGTCCAGCAGGAAGGCCAGCGCGGTGTCGGCGTCCAGGTGCCGTTCGTGGCACTCGTCGAGCACCACCGCGTCCACGCCCGGCAGTTCGGGGTCGCGCTGGAGGCGCTGCAGCAGGACGCCGGTGGTGACCACCTCGACCCGGGTGCCGGGCCCGGCCCGGCGTTCGCCGCGGACGGTGAACCCGACCGGGGCGCCGACCGGCTCCTCCAGCAGCCAGGCCATCCGGCGGGCCGCCGCCCGCACCGCGAGCCGGCGCGGTTCGGCGACCAGCACCCGCCGGGGCGGGCCGCCGAGCAGCCCGGCCAGGGCGAGCGGCACCAGGGTGGTCTTGCCGGTGCCGGGTGGTGCGGACAGCACCGCCGTGCCGCTCCCGTCCAGCGCGGCGGCCAGTTCGGGGAGCACCGCGCCGACGGGCAGGTCGAGCCCCCCGGGCCGCACCGCGGTCAGCCGTTCCGGACGGCGACGAAGATCGCCGTGCCGGGGATGTGCTCGCCGCGCAGCGGGCTCCAGCCGCCCCACTCCTGCTCCAGCCCCTCCGGCCACTCCGGCTCGACCAGGTCGACCAGCGCGAACCCGGCCGCGACCAGCTCGCGCACCCGGTCGCCGAGGGTGCGGTGGTGCTCGACGTAGGTGGCGACGCCCTGCTCGTCCTGCTCGACGTACGGGGTGCGGTCGAAGTACGAGGAGGTGGCGGTCAGGCCCTCCACGCCGGGCTCGTCGGGGAACGCCCAGCGGATCGGGTGGGTCACCGAGAACACCCAGCGCCCGCCGGGCCGCAGCACCCGGTGCACCTCGCGCATCAGCCGCCCGGTGTCGGCGCTGAACGGCACCGCGCCGTACGCCGAGCAGGCGTGGTCGAAGGAGCCGTCGGCGAACGGCAGCGCCGCCGCGTCGGCCTGCACCACGGCGACCGGCTCCAGGCCGCGGCCCAGGTCGATCCGGCGGGAGTGCTGGAGCTGCCGGTAGGAGATGTCCAGGGCGACCGGGCGGGCGCCCCGGGCGGCCAGCCAGCGCGAGCACTGCGCGGCGCCGGAGCCGATCTCCAGCACGTCGGCGCCCTTCAGCGCGGCCGGGTCGCCGAGCAGCCGGGCCTCGGCCTCGTCCACGCCCTCCGGGCACCAGGTGAACCGGTCGTCGCCGAGGAACTCGCCGTGCTCGTCCTGGTAGTCGTCCGCGTTGCGGTCCCACCAGTGCCGGCTGGCCCGGCTCGACTCCTGCTCCCCGGCGTCCCGCCGCAGCGCCTCGTCGCCGTCCTCCTCCCCGTCCACCGGCTGGGGGGCGGAGGGGACGTCGTACCCGGCGGGGTCGTAGTCGTCGGGTGCGGGGGTGGAGTGGGTCATCGAATTCGTCACCTGGGGTGTCACGGGGCCGCGCTGGGCCGGGTCGGGCGGGCCCCTGGCGCGAGCCGGGGCGGGACGTCAAGTAGGCTATGGGCTTGCGGAAGCGCTGCTGCTGCGGAGCCGGTCCCGTACGGGGACCGGGTCGGGCGGTGGCATCCGGGGTAGGGCCGGTGCTCCGGCCGCCGAGAGGCGCGCCATCGGAGGATATGGCCTGATCCGTCCCGGCCTCCACCGTCTCGTCGGCTTCGACGTTGACCGTGCCTGGGTGTCCCCGTATGCTACAAGTTGCGCTGCGGGCCTGCGCGCCTCGGACGGAGCAGGTCGCGCTCGCATCTGTCGAAGACCCCACGGTCGTCAGACGGACACCGGGACCCTGTCGTTTGCGGGAGTCCTTCCGGTGGGCCGTTTTCTGGCCTGTACGGCTTTCGGTGGGAGCGATCAGGGCCCTCCGCGTGGCATTACTACGACTTCATGTCCGTACCGGAGCCCTTTTCCTAATGACGAGCCCCACCGACACCTCTGTCAGCACCACCCCGCAGGTTGCGGTCAACGACATCGGCGACGCGGACGCGTTCCTCGCGGCGATCGACGAGACCATCAAGTACTTCAACGACGGCGACATCGTTGAGGGCGTCATCGTGAAGGTCGACCGTGACGAGGTGCTCCTCGACATCGGTTACAAGACCGAGGGTGTCATCCCGTCCCGCGAGCTCTCGATCAAGCACGACGTCGACCCCCACGAGGTTGTCTCCGTCGGCGACAACATCGAGGCCCTGGTTCTCCAGAAGGAGGACAAGGAGGGTCGTCTCATCCTGTCCAAGAAGCGTGCGCAGTACGAGCGCGCCTGGGGCACGATCGAGAAGATCAAGGAAGAGGACGGCATCGTCACCGGTACCGTCATCGAGGTCGTCAAGGGTGGTCTCATCCTCGACATCGGCCTCCGCGGCTTCCTCCCGGCCTCGCTGGTCGAGATGCGCCGCGTTCGCGACCTCCAGCCCTACGTGGGCAAGGAGCTCGAGGCGAAGATCATCGAGCTGGACAAGAACCGCAACAACGTGGTCCTGTCCCGCCGCGCCTGGCTGGAGCAGACCCAGAGCGAGGTCCGCCAGACCTTCCTCACCACCCTGCAGAAGGGCCAGGTGCGCTCCGGCGTCGTCTCCTCGATCGTCAACTTCGGTGCGTTCGTCGACCTCGGCGGCGTCGACGGTCTGGTGCACGTCTCCGAGCTGTCCTGGAAGCACATCGACCACCCGAACGAGGTTGTCGAGGTCGGCCAGGAGGTCACCGTCGAGGTCCTCGACGTGGACATGGACCGCGAGCGCGTCTCCCTGTCGCTGAAGGCGACCCAGGAGGACCCGTGGCAGCAGTTCGCCCGCACGCACCAGATCTCCCAGGTCGTGCCGGGTAAGGTCACCAAGCTGGTTCCGTTCGGTGCGTTCGTCCGCGTGGACGAGGGCATCGAGGGCCTGGTCCACATCTCCGAGCTGGCCGAGCGCCACGTCGAGATCCCGGAGCAGGTCGTCCAGGTCGGCGACGAGATCTTCGTCAAGGTCATCGACATCGACCTCGAGCGCCGCCGCATCAGCCTCTCGCTGAAGCAGGCCAACGAGTCCCTCGGTGCCGACCCGGCGTCGGTCGAGTTCGACCCGACCCTGTACGGCATGGCCGCGTCCTACGACGACCAGGGCAACTACATCTACCCGGAGGGCTTCGACCCCGAGGCGAACGACTGGCTGCCCGGCTTCGAGAAGCAGCGCGAGGAGTGGGAGCGGCAGTACGCCGAGGCCCAGGCCCGCTTCGAGCAGCACCAGGCCCAGGTCATCAAGTCCCGCGAGGCCGACGCGGCTGCCGCCGCCGAGGCCGGCGAGGAGGCCCCGGTCTCCGGTGGCGGCTCGTACTCCTCCAGCAGCGACGAGACCTCCGGCGCGCTCGCCTCGGACGAGGCCCTGGCCGCGCTCCGCGAGAAGCTGGCCGGCGGCCAGAGCTGAAGCGCTGCGCTTCGGCGGCTGCCTAGCTGACTGAGCAGCGACCCCCCGTTCCAGGATTTCCCTGGGCGGGGGGTCGCTGCTTTGCGCTGCCCCACCCGCCCACCCGTGCGCGTGTCGCTGGGTGGGGACGCGCGCCGGCTTCGCGACGCGGTCCGCTGCGCGCGACCACGGCCCGCTGCCGGCCCTGCACGTACCCCGACCGGCGCTCGTGGGCCTCCCGCGCTGCCGCCCGGCAGGGCTCCCCCTGCGCGCGCTTACCGGGCGTGGGCCTTCCCGCCGTCCTTCGCTCGGCCGCGCGCAGCGCCCTTCCCTCGTTCACCCGTGCTGAGCGCGCACGGGTGGGTGGGCGGGACGGGGGGCTTAAGTGGCGTTTATGTGAAGGGGATTGTGAGATGAGGCTCATCGTCCGCCTATAGGACGAAAGCGAAGTCGCACATACATTGAGGGGACTTGTCCGAAAGGCTCCCCGCATGCGCAGCTCCCGCTCCACCGCAGCAGAGGTCCAGGTTTCCCAGGTTCCCGGCCGGTTGGCCGCTCTGGGGCGAGTGTGTTTCCGGCACCGGCGTTGGGTGTTGGCGTTCTGGGCGCTGGTGCTCGCGGTGGGGGTGGTGTTCGGCGGGCGGGTGTTCGAGGGTTCGGTGGCGGCCACCGGCAGCGGGGGCTCGGAGTCGGCGGCGGGGACGGCGGTCGTGCAGGCGGCGGATCCGGTGCAGGGCACGGTGACGGCGGTCGTGGACGGCCCGTCGGTGAGCGGTGACGGGGTCAGGGCGGCCGTCCAGCGGGCGAGCGCGGAGGTGGCGGAGCTGCCGGGCGTGGTCTCGGTGGCGGACACGTACTCGACGGGCGGGCAGCTGACCGCGGAGGACGGCAAGGCGTCGCTGGTGAGCGTGCGGATGGCGGACGGTTCGACGGCGAAGCAGCTCTCGGCGGTCACCGACCGGCTGGAGCGGATCGACGCGGACGGTGCGCACACCGTGGTCGGCGGTGATCTGGTGCTGCAGCAGGAGGTCAAGGACCAGACCGCCAAGGACACCCGTTTCGGTGAGATCGTCACGCTGCCGTTGACGCTGATCGTGATGGTGCTGGTGTTCGGCGGGCTGGCCGCGGCGGGCCTGCCGGGGATCGGGGCGATCGCCTCGGTGGGCGGGGCGCTGCTGGCGATGTTCGGGTTCAGCAAGCTGATGGACATCGACACCTCCGTCCTGCCGATCGCGACCGTGCTGGGCCTGGGCCTGTCGATCGACTACGCGCTGCTGATGGTGAACCGGTTCCGGGAGGAGCGCGGCCACGGCGCGGACATCGCGCAGGCGGTGGAGCGGACGGCGGCCACGGCCGGCCGGACGGTGGCGTTCTCGGGGCTGACGGTGGCGGTCGCGCTGAGCGGGCTGTTCGTGTTCACCAGCCCGGTGTTCCGGGCGGTCGCGGTGGCGGGCGTGAGCGTGGTGGTGATCGCGGTGGCGGCGGCGCTGACGCTGGTCCCGGCGCTGCTGGGCTTCATGGGGTCGAAGGTCAAGGCGCCGACCGCGCCCGTCCCGGACGAGGGCTTCTTCTCCCGGACGGTGCGCCGGGTGCAGCGCCGGGCGGTGCCGGTGATGCTGGCCTGCGTGGCGCTGCTGCTGGCGGCGGGCGCGCCGTTCCTGGGCTCGCACTTCCGCAACTCGGGGGCGGACGTGCTGCCGAAGAGCTTCGCGTCCCGGCAGGTCGCCGAGACGGTGGAGGCGCGCTTCCCCGGCCAGGCCCCGGCCGCGGTACAGGTGGTCGTCGAGGGTTCGCAGCAGCAGGCGCGGGACTACGCGGACCAGGTGGTCTCGAAGCTGCCGGGCGTGGCGGGCGTCCGGGCGGTGACGCCGGTCTCGGACCGCGTGCAGACCGTGGACGTGCTGGTGAACGGCGACCCGCAGGGCGCGGAGGCCAAGGAGGTGGTCGGCGAGCTGCGGGCGGAGCGCGGCGGGCTGGACACGTACGTGACGGGCGACGCGGCCTCGCTGGTGGACTTCCAGCACGAGATCGGCTCGCGCGGGCCGTGGGCGCTGGGCCTGGTCGCGGCCGGGACGCTGGTGCTGCTGTTCATGATGACCGGCTCGGTGGTGCTGCCGGTGAAGGCGCTGCTGATGAACGTGCTGTCGCTGGGGGCGTCGCTGGGCGCGCTGACCCTGGTGTTCCAGCACGGGTACTTCAGTTCGCTGCTCGGGTTCACGCCGACCGGCGGCCTGGAGACGGTCATCCCGGTGCTGGTGTTCGCCTTCGCGTTCGGGCTGTCGATGGACTACGAGGTGTTCCTGCTCTCGCGGATCAAGGAGCTGCACGACCAGGGGTACGACTGCGCGAGGTCGGTGGAGCTGGGCCTGCAGCGCAGCGGTCGGATCATCACCTCGGCCGGGCTGCTGATGGTGATCGTGTTCGCCGGGTTCGCCGCCGGGCAGATGCTCATGGTCAAGCAGATGGGCATCGCGCTGGCCGTCGCCGTCGCGGTGGACGCCACCCTGGTGCGCACCCTGCTGGTGCCCGCCACCATGACGCTGTTCGGCCGGCTCAACTGGTGGGCCCCCGCCCCGCTGCGCCGCCTGCACCGGATCATCGGCCTGCACGAGCACGTCGAGCTGCCGCCGCTGCGCCCGGTGGTGCTGCCCGCGCCCCGGCTGGTGAAGCCGCGCGGCCTGGTGGGCGCCCCGTAGCCGCGGTCGTACGCTGGGCCGCATGCGACTGACGAAGTACGGCCACGCCTGCGTCCGGATCGAGCACGCCGAGGGGGCGGTGCTGATCGACCCCGGCATGTTCAGCGGCCCGGAGGTGGTGGCGGGCGTGAGCGCCCTGCTGATCACCCACGAGCACGCCGACCACTTCACCGAGGGGCAGGTCCGGGCCGCCGTCGAGGCCAACCCGGGTCTGCGGGTGTACACCAACTCCTCGGTGGCCCGGCAGTTGGACGGCATCGGCGCGAAGGTGACGGTGGTCGGCGACGGGGACGCGTTCGACCTGGACGGGCTGCCGGTGACGGTGCACGGCGAGTGGCACGCGGAGATCCACGCCGACATCCCGCGGATCCCGAACATCGGCTTCCTGCTGGGCGGCCGGGCCTTCCACCCGGGCGACGCGCTGACCGTGCCGCCGGACACCGTGGACACCCTGCTGCTGCCGCTCGGCGCGCCCTGGCTGCGGGCCGGCGAGCTGGTCGACTACCTGCGCGACGCCCGGCCCCGGCAGGCGGTGGCGATCCACGAGGCGACGCTCAGCGAGGCCGGACAGGCCATCCACGGGCGGCTGCTCGGCCCGCAGGGGCCGGGCACCGGCGGCGTGGAGTACCGGACGCTGACCGCGGGGGAGTCCCTCGATCTGGCCTGACCCCGGCCCCGCCCGGCCGCCCGGGGCCCGGCACGGCCCCCGCCGGCCGCCCCGGTAACCTGGCGGCATGCTGAGGATCGGACTGACCGGCGGGATCGGCGCGGGCAAGAGCGAGGTCTCCCGCCGGCTGGCCGCGCGCGGCGCGGTGATCGTCGACTCGGACGTGATCGCCCGCGAGGTGGTCGCCCCCGGGACGCCCGGACTGGCCGCCGTGGTCGCCGAGTTCGGGCCCGGCGTGCTGCTCCCGGACGGCACACTGGACCGCCCCGCGCTCGGCCGGATCGTCTTCGCCGACCCGGCCCGGCTGGCGAAGCTGAACGCCGTCGTCCACCCGCTGGTGCGGGCCCGCTCCGCCGAACTGGAGGCCGCCGCGGGCCCGGACGCGATCGTGGTGCACGACGTCCCGCTGCTCGCCGAGAACGGCCTCGCCCCGCTCTACGACCTGGTCGTGGTGATCGACGTCCCGGACGAGGAGCGGCTGCGCCGCCTGGTCGGGCAGCGCGGCATGGCCGAGGACGAGGCCCGCTCCCGGATGGCCGCCCAGGCGAGCCGCGAGGAGCGCCTGGCGGTCGCCGACCTGGTCCTCGACAACAGCGGAGACCTGGAGCAGCTGGCCGCCCGCGTCGAGGAGCTGTGGCAGGAGCTGGAGCGCCGCCGGGCCTGACGGCCGGCCAGGCCGGTCAGGGCAGCAGGTCGAACACCGTCTCGCTGGGCATGCTCTCCGTCCCGGCCCGGGCGCGCAGGTAGGCGTTCTTCTCCGCGTAGCCGCCCAGGTCGGACGGGATGACCACCTCGACCGAGAAGGCGCCGGCGGTGTCGGACTCGGTGTCCCGCAGGTCCCGGTGCGCGTACTCGACACCGGCCTCGCCCATGACCACGAAGGAGACCCGGACCACCGCGCCGGGCGGGAACCCCTGCCCGGTGAGCACCGTCCGCGACCCGCCGCGCCCGGCGTCCGGCGAGGCCAGCAGCACCCGGTCGGTGCTCGCCGTCGGGCCGCTCGGCACCCCGCCGGGCAGGGAGTCGACGGCCGGCCCGGCGGCCCCCGGCACGGCCACCGTGACGGTGGGCCCGGGGGCGGTGACGGTCACGGTCGGCTGCGGCCGGTTGTCGGCGGCGCCCCGCGACTGGGTGAGGTAGCCGCCCGCGAACCCGGCCCCCAGGGTGGCGACGCCCACCAGGGCGGTCACCACGGCGCTCCAGCCCTGGAGGTCGATCCGGCGGGGCGGGGCCGCGGGCACGGGCAGCACGGCCGGTTGCGGCGGTGTTCCGTCGGGCGGGGTCGGTGCGGTCAAAGAGATCCCCCGTGATGATCGGCGAAGTCCTCCCAGGTGATTCGTCCCCGCACGGATCCGGCGCGCAAACTTCCCGCGCCCGCCCCCCACTCCGCGCCCGCCCCCCGCGGAGCCGAACTGCGCCGGCTGCGCGAGGAGAACGGCCTCTCGCTACGTGCACACAGGGGCTCGGGGAGAACGGCGGGTGCGCGCATTCAGGGGCTCGGGGAACGGCGAGCCCGGGTCTGCTGACGGTGCACTGCCGTGGCGCGCATCGGCTTCGGGTTCCGTCACAGACACGCAGCAGCACGGACACCCCGATGGGCTCCGGCCGTCAGCAGCACGGACTCGCCGTTCCCCGAGCCCCTGTCGGGGCCACTGCGCAGCACGGACTCGCCGTTCCCCGAGCCCCTGACGGGGCTCTTTGCCCGTCAGGGCTTGCGGGCGACGCCGGCCCAGATGGCGACCTCGTGGTCGGTGTCCTGCGGGGCCTGGTCGGGGCGCCAGAGCGGGGCGGTGACCAGGCCGGGGTCGAGCAGGTCGAGGCCGTCGAAGAAGCGCAGTACCTGCTCGCGGCTGCGCATGCTGAGCTGCGCGGTGGCCGACCTGTAGACGGCGGGGCCCTTGGCCGCGTCCTGCGGGGGGACGAAGTCGCCGGTGGCGTGGGAGAGGGCGAGGTAGCTGCCGGAGGGCAGGGCGTCGACCAGGGTGCGGACGATCGTGTACGGGTCGTCGGCGTCGTCGATGAAGTGCAGGATCGCGAACAGCTGGAGGGCGACCGGCTGTTCGAGGTCGAGCAGGTCGCGGACGGCCGGGTCGGCGAGGATCGCCTTGGGGTCGCGCAGGTCGGCCTGCAGGACGCTGACGGTGCCGGGGCGGGCGCCGGCGAGCAGGGCCCGGCCGTGCACCAGGACGATCGGGTCGTTGTCGAGGTAGGCGACCTTGGCGGCGGGGTCGACGGCCTGGGCGATCTCGTGGGTGTTCCCGGCCGAGGGTATGCCGGTGCCGATGTCGAGGAACTGGCGCACGCCCTGTTCGGCGAGGGTGCGCACGGCCCGCTGCAGGAAGGCCCGGTTGGCCTGGGCGCTGATCCGCACCAGCGGGCTGAGCGAGAGGACCTGCTCGGCGGCGGCCCGGTCGGCGGGGAAGTTGTCCTTGCCGCCGAGGTAGTAGTCGTACATCCGGGCCGGGTGCGGTACCTCGGGGCGCAGTTCGGCGGACGGCGGCGTGCTCTGGTCGCCGGACATCCAGTCGAGCGAGATTTCCTGATGGTCGGTCATGTCCGGCTCCCCGTCGGTGGAACGCGCTTTCGGGGGCAGCATAGACCGCCCGCCGGGCGGTGCGGGGGCGGGCCGGGAAAGGAAGTGGATCAGTCCGCCGCGTCCGCCCCGGGGCCGGGCCCGGAGCAGGGTCCGGGGCCGGTGTCCGGGTCGCGGGGGAGCAGGTAGCGGGCGCCGGGCCCGGCGGCTCCGGCCAGGTCGCCGGCGTTGTAGAGGCCGCAGCGGGTCAGGGAGAGGCAGCCGCAGCCGATGCAGTCCGTCAACCGGGCCTTCATCAGCTGGAGTTCGGCGATCTGCCGGTCGATGCGGTGCTGCCAGGCGGCGGCCACGTCGTCCCACTGGCGGGTGCTGGGGGCGCGGTCCTCGGGGAGCCGGGCGAGGGCGGCGCGGGCCTCGTCGAGGCTGAGTCCGATCTGCTGGGCGGCCCGGACGAAGGCGATCCGGCGCAGCGCGGAGCGCGGGTAGCGGCGCTGGTTCCCGGAGGTGCGGGTGGAGTGGATCAGCCCGAGGCTCTCGTAGTAGCGCAGCGCGGAGGCGGCCAGGCCGCTGCGTTCGGCGAGCTGGCCGATGGTGAGGGCGTCGTGCCGGGAGGGTGCCATGTCCGGGCACGATACGGGGGCGTCCGCTTGACCTCAAGCGCGCTTGAGGTCGGAGGCTGGTCCCCATGACGAGCGAAGCGGCCCGCACCCTCGGCGGTGGGTACACCGACCTGCGGCACCTGATCTCCCTGATGACCGGCGACGAGAAGCACTCCCCGGCCGCGCACTCCACCCGGGAGGCGCTGTGGGTGCTGTACGACCGGGTGCTGAACGTGCACCCGGGCAACGTCGACGCGCCGGACCGCGACCGGTTCCTGCTGTCCAAGGGCCACGGCCCGATGGCGTACTACGCGGTGCTGGCCGCGAAGGGCTTCTTCCCGGTGGAGCTGTTGCCCGGCTTCGGCGGCTACGACTCGCCGCTGGGCCTCCACCCGGACCGGCTGCTGGTGCCGGGCGCGGAGATCGGCTCCGGTTCGCTGGGGCACGGCCTGCCGCTGGCGGTGGGGACGGCCCTGGGCCTGCGGGCGCAGGGGCTGGAGCGCCCGGCGGTGTGGGTGCTGATCGGGGACGCCGAGTTCGACGAGGGCTCCAACCACGAGGCGGTGGCCTTCGCCGGGGCGGTCGGCCTGGAGCGGCTGCACGTCCTGGTGATCGACAACTCCTCGGCCACGCACGGCTGGAGCGGCGGCATCGCGGCCCGCTTCGCCGGCGAGGGCTGGGCGACGGCCACCGTGGACGGCCGCGACCACGAGCAGCTGTACCGGGCGTTCACCGCCCCGCACCCGGGCCGCCCGTACGCGGTGGTGGCCCGTACCGAACCCAAGTACCGCTGAGCGCGGGGCAGGAGAGACCATGCAGAGCGTCCACGGGGCCACCATGCGCGAGCAGTTCGGCGCGACCGTCACCGAGTTGCTGGACCGGGAGCCGCGCACCGCGCTGGTGCTCGCCGACATCGGGGTGGCGCAGTTCGCCGGGGCGGCCCGCGCCCACCCCGACCGGGTGGTGAACGTCGGCATCCGGGAGCAGCTGATGATCGGCGTGGCGGGCGGCCTGGCGCTGACCGGGCTGCGGCCGGTCGTGCACACCTTCGCCGGCTTCCTGATCGAACGGCCCTTCGAGCAGCTGAAGTTGGACCTGTGCCACCAGGGCGTCGGCGCGGTCCTGGTGAGCGCGGGCGGCTCCTACGACCGGTCGGACGAGGGCCGCACCCACATGTCCCCGGGCGACGTCGCGCTGCTCGACACCCTCCCCGGCTGGCACGTGCACGTCCCCGGCCATCCCGCCGAGGCCGACCTGCTGCTGCGCCACGCGGTGGCCGCCGACGACACCCTGCAGTACGTCCGGCTGTCCGAGCACCGCAACGCCGAGCCGCGGCCCGTCGCCCCCGGCAGGTTCCTGACCGTCCGGCAGGGGTCCCGGACGGCGGGCACGGTGCTGGCGGTCGGCCCGATGCTGGACGCGGTGCTGGAGGCCGTCGGAACGCTGGACGTGACGGTGCTGTACGCCGCCACCGTCCGCCCCTTCGACGCCGCGGGCCTGCGCGCGGCGGTGGGCGAGCGGGCCGACGTGGTGCTGGTCGAGCCCTGTCTGGCGGGTACCTCGGAGCGCGCGGCGCACCGCGCGCTGGCCGAACTGCCGCATCGCGTCCTGTCGTTGGGCGTGCCGGTGGCCGAGCACCGGCACTACGGCTCGATCCCCGAGCACCTGGCCGCCTACGGCCTGGACGCCGCCGGCCTGCGCGCCCGGATCGCCGAGTACCTCTGGTAGCGGCTCAGGCGGTGCGGACGACCGCCACCGCGTCCGGGCCGAGCAGCACCGCGCCGTTCGGCCCGGCCGCCACCTCGCCGAACGAGGCTTCCAGCGCGGCGAGTTCACCCTCCAGCGGGACGGGCAGCGGCTGCTCGCCGCCGAGCCGCACCAGCACCCGGTAGCGGCCGCGGTGCACCGCCAGCCAGCCGGCCGCCGCGTCGTGGCGCACCCGCACGGCCGCCAGGTCGCCGTCCGCCAGCTCCGGGGCGGCGCGCCTCAGCCGGATCAACTCCCGGTACCAGGCGAGAAGTTCGGCGTGCGGGGGGCGCTCCGGCTCGGACCAGTCCAGGGTGGAGGCGGTGACGGTGTCCGGGCTCTGCGGGTCCGGCACGTCCTCGGCCCGCCAGCCGTGTTCGGCGAACTCCCGCCGCCGCCCCTGCCGGACGGCCTCGGCCAACTGCGGGTCGGTGTGGTCGGTGAAGTACTGCCAGGGGGTGCCCGCGCCCCACTCCTCGCCCATGAACAGCATCGGCGTGAACGGCGAGGTCAGCACCAGGGCGGCGGCCGCCGCCAGCCGCCCCGGCGGCAGCGACGCGGAGAGCCGGTCGCCGGTGGCCCGGTTGCCGACCTGGTCGTGGGTCTGCGCGTAGCCCAGCAGCCGGTGCCCGTGCTCCGGCGGGAACGGGCGGCCGTGCGAGCGGCCCCGGAACGAGGACCGGTTCCCGTCGTGGAAGAAGCCCCTGGTGAGCGTCTTGGCGAGCGCCGCGTACGGGTCGGCGGCGAAGTCCGCGTAGTAGCCCTGGGACTCGCCGGTCAGCAGGCAGTGCAGCGCGTGGTGGAAGTCGTCGCTCCACTGCGCGTCCAGGCCCTGCCCGCCCGCCTCCCGGGCGGCGGTGGTGCGCGGGTCGTTCAGGTCGGACTCGCCGACCAGGAACAGCGGCCGCCCGGTGGCCTGCGCCAACTTCCGTACCTCGTAGGCGAGTTCCTCCAGGAAGTGGCGGGCCCGGGTGTCCACCAGGGCGTGCACCGCGTCTAGCCGCAGCCCGTCGATCCGGTAGTCGCGCAGCCAGGCCAGCGCGCTGCCGATCAGGAACGCCCGCACCTCGTCCGAGCCCGGCGCGTCCAGGTTGACCGCCGAGCCCCACGGCGTCCGGTGCCGGTCGGTGAAGTACGGGCCGTACTGCGGAAGGTAGTTGCCGGACGGGCCGAGGTGGTTGTGCACCACGTCCAGCACCACGCCCACCCCGCGCCGGTGCGCCGCGTCCACGAAGCGCTTCAGCCCGTCCGGGCCGCCGTACGGCTCGTGCACCGCCCACAGGTCGACCCCGTCGTAGCCCCAGCCGGAGCGGCCCGGGAAGGCGCACACCGGCATCAACTCGACGAAGTCCACGCCCAGTTCGACCAGGTGGTCGAGCCTCCCGGCGGCCGCGTCGAACGTCCCCTCCGCGGTGAACGTCCCGACGTGCAGCTCGTACACCACCGCCCCCGGCAGCGGGCGCCCCCGCCAGGCCGTCTCGGACCAGGCGAACGCCGCGTGGTCCACGGGCCGGCTCAGCCCGTCCGGGCCGAACGGCTGCCACGCCGAGCGCGGGTCCGGCAGCGCCCGGCCCCCGTTCAGCCGGAACCCGTAGTCGCCCTCCGGCGCCTCGCCGCACCACCAGCCCGGCCGCCCCGGATCGCGCTCCAGCAGGTACGGGATCGCCCCGACCTCGACCTCGACCACCTTGGCGTCCGGCGCCCACACCTGGTACCGCATCACGACCCCTCCGAGAGCAACGCCACCGGCAACTGCCGGAACAGATAGGACAGTTCGACCGGTCCGCCGGTGAAGTGGCGCTCCGTCAGCAGGTCCGTCCAGCGGCCCGGCGGCAGCTCCAGCACCGTCTCGCGCCAGCCGCCCGCCCGGTGCAGCCCGTACGGCAGCCGGGTCGCCGCGCACAGCACCCGCTCGCCCCGCCCGAACGCCACCAGGTGCTCCGCGGCCGGCCCGTCCGCCGCCAGCGGCCGGTACGAGCCCAGGGCGCCCGCGCGGCGCAGGTGCAGCGCCGTGGTGGTCAGGTGCAGCTTCTCCCGGGCCAGGTCGCCGGGGCGCGGCTCCGGCGAGTCGGTCAGCCGCACCGCCAGCGCGCCCAGGTCCACCGGCGCCCGGTTGTCCGGGTCGACCAGCGTGTACAGCGGCTCCTCACCGCCCTGGAACACGTCCGGCACGCCCGGCGCCAGCAGGTGCAGCAGCGCCGCCGACAGCGAGTTCACCCGGGCGAACGGCGCGACCAGCCCGGCGAACCCGGCGATCCGCGGACACAGCCCCGGATTGGCCAGCGCCCCCCGCACGTACCGCGTCAGCCAGCCCTCGAACCCGGCGTCCGGCTCCTTCCACGAGGTGCGCCGCTTCGCCTCCCGCACCGACTTCAGCACCACCCCCAGCAGCCGCTCCTGCGGCAGCGGCCACGCCGCCAGCAGCGTCTGCCACAGCAGCCAGGCCGTCGAGCGGTCCGCGCACGGCCCCGCCGCCAGCGTCCACGCCGCGCACTCCGCCGCCCACACCTCCGGCAGCTCCGCCAGCACCGCCAGCCGGGCCCGGGCGTCCGCGCTGCGCTTGGTGTCGTGCGTGGACAGCGCCGTCATCGCCCCCGGCCACAGCCGCTCCTGCTCGGCGCACCAGCGGTGGAACTCCGCCACCGGCACCCCCGGACGCTCCGGCAGGCCGCCCACCTCGTTCAGCGACAGCAGCGCGTTGAACCGGTAGAACGCGGTGTCCTCCACGCCCTTGGCCGCCACCGCCGACGCGGTCTGCCCGAACCGCCGGCAGAACTCGTCCTTCGCCGCCGACCGCCCCAGCGAACCCAGCGCCAGCGCCCGCACCAGCAGCTCGGTGTCCGAGGCGCCCGCCGGGGCCGCCAGCGCCTGCCGGGCCTCCAGCGGGGCCGGCTCGCCCGGCACCACGTACGGCCGGTACACCGGGTACCCGGTCAGCAGGTCCTCCAGCGCCCGGCGCACCGCCAGCGGCGAGTGGTCCGCCAGCTCCGGGCCCTCCGCGCAGATCCGCCCCACCAGGCGCACCAGCCGCCCGGTCTCCGCCGAGAGCGCCCCGCCCGGCGCGACCATCTCCGCCCGCCCCGCCCGGCCCGCCTCCGCCGGACCGGCCGCGTCGCCCGCGTCCCGCCGGTAGGCCGCGAACAGCTTCTCCGCACCCCGCCGGTCGGTCAGCACCCCGTCGATCCGGCGCAGCGCGTCGTACCCCGTCGTCCCCGCGCACGGCCAGTCCGCGGGCAGCGCCTCGTCCCCCGTCAGGATCTTCTCCACCACCGTGTACGCCCCGCCGGTCGCCTCCGCCAGCCGCCGCAGGTAGCCGCGCGGATCCGCCAGCCCGTCCGGGTGGTCGATCCGGAAGCCCGCCAGCACGCCCTCCCGGTGCAGCCGCAGCAGCACCCCGTGCGTCGCCTCGAACACCTCCGGGACCTCCACCCGGACGGCGATCAGGTCGTTCACGGTGAAGAACCGCCGGTAGTTGACCTGCTCGTCCGCCAGCTGCCACCAGCACAGCCGGTACCACTGCCGCTCCAGCAGCTCCGCCAGCGGCAGGCCCTCGGTGCCGGGCCGCAGCGGGAACTCGTGCTCGTGGTAGCGCAGCACCTCCCCGTCCACCACCAGCTGCTCCAGCACCGCGCCCAGCCGGTCGCCCAGCAGCGGCAGCAGCAGCCGGCCCCGCTCCGGCGCGTCCACCGGCCCCGGCTGGGCCTGCCAGTCGATGTCGAACCAGGTGGCGAACGGGTCGTCCGGACCGTTCTTCAGCACCTGCCACAGCGGCCCGTTCAACCGCTCCGGCACCGGCAGCGCCATGTGGTTCGGCACCACGTCCGCGATCAGCGCCAACCCGTGCGCCGCCGCCTCCGCGGCCAGCTCGCGCAGCGCCCCCTCACCGCCCAGCTGCTCGCTGATCCGGCTGTGGTCCAGCGTGTCGTACCCGTGCGTCGACCCCGCCACCGCCTCCAGCAGCGGCGACAGGTGCAGGTGCGACACGCCGAGCGCCGCCAGGTACGGCACCGCCCGGCGGGCATCGCGCAGGGTGAACTCCGGCTGCAGCTGGAGCCGGTAACTGGCCGTCGGCGTACCGGCCGTCTCGGGGCGTGCGGCGGCTGAGGTCATACCCGCATGCCTACCCTGGCCGCCCCCGCCCTACCGCCCGCACTGCGCCGAACGGGCGCGCGGGCCGGGCCCCGCGCTCACACCGGATCGGGCTCCGCCACCTCCTCGCCCGCCAGCGCGCGGGCCGCCGCCAGCTCCGCCGCCGCACCGGTCAGCGCGGCCTCCACCATCGCGTACGCGTCCGGCCCCACCGGCACCCGCACCGGACCCTCCTCCGCCGCGACGGCCCGCAGCACCAACTGCGCGAACGCCTCCGGCCGGTTCAGCTCGGCGTCCCCCGCCATGCCGCGCAGCGCCCGGTGCATCGGCTCCAGCGTCGCCCCGTACTCCGGCAGCTTCACCGCCGTCTCGGCCAGCGAACTCCCGTACGAGGTGGCGAACCCGCCCGGCTCCACCACCGTCACCCGCACCCCGGACGGCGCGGCCTCCGCCGCCAGCGCCAGGCTCATCCCCTCCAGCGCGAACTTCCCCGCCACGTACGCCCCCAGCCCCGGGAACGCCATCCGGCCGCCCACCGAGGAGACGTTCACCACGTGGCCGCCGCCCTGCGCCCGCATCACCGGCAGCACCAGCCGGGCCAGCCGCCACGGCGCCACCAGCAGCACCTCCAGCTGCTCGCGCAGCTCCGCGTCCGAGACCTCCTCCACCGCCCCGAACAGGCCCACCCCGGCGTTGTTCACCAGCACGTCCACCCCGCCGAGGCGCTCGCACGCCAGCTCCACCACCGCCGCGCAGTCCGCCGCGCTGCGCAGCTCCAGCCGGGCCGGCACCACCTGCCCCGGGAACTCCGCCGCCAGCGCGTCCAGCGGCGAGGCCCCCCGGCTGGTCGCCACGATCCTGTCCCCGCCCGCCACCACCGCCCGCGCGAGCGCCAGCCCCAACCCCGACGAACACCCGGTCACCAACCACCGACGAGACACTTCGTACCCCCTCTGATCTGCGGTTCTGCATTGCAGAGGGAGTACCCACACCAGGGGCCCGGGGAACTGTCGGCAGACGAGTAGGCATGCACCACCAGGGGCCCGGGGAACGGCGGGTCCGTGCTGCTGACGGCCGGAGCCCATCGGAGTGTTCGTGCTGCTGCGTGTCTTGAACGGAACCGGAAGCAGATGCGCGCTCCGGCAGTGAACCGTCAGCAGACCCGGGCTCGCCGTTCCCCGAGCCCCTGGTTCGTCCCTACGCGGGGCGCTGGAGGACCACCAGGGCGCGGTCCGGCAGGCGCAGGGTGTCGCCGGCCTTGATGCGGGGGCCGGTGCCGGGCGGGGGGAGGGTGGGGAGGGAGGTGTCGACGACGAGTTGCCAGGCTTCGCCGTGGTCGGCGGGGACGGTGAAGGTGAGCGGTTCGAAGTGGGCGTTGAACATCAGCAGGAAGGAGTCGTCGACGATCTTGCCGCCGCGGCGGTCGGGTTCGGAGATGGCGTTGCCGTTGAGGAAGACGGTCAGCGACTTGGCGTAGGTGGTGGACCAGTCCCGCTTGGTCATCTCCTCGCCGGCCGGGGTGAACCAGGCGATGTCGGTGAGGTCGTCGTGGGTGCCGGAGACCGGGCGGCCGTGGAAGAAGCGGCGGCGGCGGAAGACCGGGTGGTCGCGGCGCAGCCAGATCATGCCCTGGGTGAACTCCAGCAGGGCGGTGTCGGTGCCGGCCCAGTCGACCCAGGTGAGCTCGGAGTCCTGGCAGTAGGCGTTGTTGTTGCCGCGCTGGGTGCGTCCGGCCTCGTCGCCGTGGCAGAGCATCGGGACGCCCTGGGAGAGCATCAGGGTGGCGATGAAGTTGCGCTGCTGGCGCGCCCGCAGCTCCAGGACGGCCGGGTCGGTGGTGTCGCCCTCGGCGCCGCAGTTCCAGGAGCGGTTGTGCGACTCGCCGTCCCGGTTGTCCTCGTGGTTGGCCTCGTTGTGCTTGTCGTTGTAGGAGACCAGGTCGCGCAGGGTGAAGCCGTCGTGGCAGGTGACGAAGTTGATGGAGGCGATCGGGCGGCGGCCGTCGTCCTGGTAGAGGTCGGAGGAGCCGGTCAGCCGGGAGCCGAACTCGGCGAGCGTCGCGGGTTCGCCGCGCCAGAAGTCGCGGACGGTGTCCCGGTACTTGCCGTTCCACTCGGTCCACAGCGGCGGGAAGTTGCCGACCTGGTAGCCGCCCTCGCCGAGGTCCCAGGGTTCGGCGATCAGCTTGGCCTGGGAGACCACCGGGTCCTGCTGGACGAGGTCGAAGAACGAGGAGAGCCGGTCGACCTCGTGGAACTGCCGGGCCAGCGTGGCGGCCAGGTCGAAGCGGAAGCCGTCGACGTGCATCTCGGTGACCCAGTAGCGCAGCGAGTCCATGATCATCTGGAGCACGTGCGGGCTGCGCATCAGCAGCGAGTTGCCGGTGCCGGTGGTGTCCTCGTAGAAGCGCTGGTCCTTGGCGAGCCGGTAGTAGGAGGCGTTGTCCAGGCCGCGGAAGGAGAGCGTCGGGCCCAGGTGGTTGCCCTCGGCGGTGTGGTTGTAGACCACGTCGAGGATCACCTCGATCCCGGCCGCGTGCAGCGCCTTCACCATCGACTTGAACTCCTGCACCTGCTGGCCGCGGTCGCCGGTGGAGGAGTACGAGGAGTGCGGGGCGAAGAAGCCGACCGTGTTGTAGCCCCAGTAGTTGGACAGCCCCAGGTCGCGCAGCCGGTGGTCGCGGACGAACTGGTGCACCGGCATCAGCTCGATCGCGGTCACGCCCAGCTTGGCCAGGTGCTCGATCACCGCCGGGTGTGCCAGGCCCGCGTAGGTGCCGCGGATCTCCTCCGGGATGCCCGGGTGCCGCCTGGTCAGGCCCTTGACGTGCGCCTCGTAGAGGACGGTGCGGTGGTAGTCGGTGCGCGGCGGCCGGTCGGTGCCCCAGTCGAAGTACGGGTTGATCACCACCGAGTGCATGGTGTGCGGCGCCGAGTCCAGGTCGTTGCGGCGCTCGGGCGCGCCGAAGTGGTAGCCGTACACCGACTCGTCCCAGTCGATGTTCCCGCTCATCGCCTTCGCGTACGGGTCGAGCAGCAGCTTCGAGGCGTTGTGCCGCTGGCCCAGGCCCGGCTGGTAGGGGCCGTGCACGCGGAAGCCGTAGCGCTGGCCGGGCTGCACGCCGGGGAGGTAGGCGTGCCGGACGAAGGCGTCGGTCTCGCGGAGCTCGACCACCGTCTCGGTGCCGTCCTCGGCGATCAGGCAGAGCTCGATCCGGTGCGCGCTCTCGGAGAACACGGCGAAGTTGGTGCCCGCCCCGTCGTAGGTGGCGCCGAGCGGGTACGGTTTCCCCGGCCAGACCTGCATGAGTCCTCAACTTCCTTGTGCCAGACGCGAACTGGCGCTCCTCCGGGGGATTCCCGGCGGAGCGCCCGGCCATGTGCGGGGCGGCAGCGGGGTGACGCACGGCACATTCGCATACTCCCCGGCGGCGGCCCGAACTCCTCGTCCATCCGCGCGTGGTTCGCCCGAACGGGTGTCCCGGGGGCCCGGCCCGTCGGCGTGGCGCGACCGGGCGGTGACGGACCGTCGGGGGCCGTCCCGCTTGCTGTCAAGAGGGCTGCGGCCCGGCGGCGGCGGGCGATACCCTTGATCGTCCGGACCGCGATCCCCGGGCCCGTGCGGCGTGCGACCAGCGCCGCCGCGGTGGAGCGAAACAGCGGACGCACCGCCACCCGCAGGGCGGCGGACGAGAGGTGAGGTAGCGGATGGGGTTCCCCGCCGGCGGCGACGGCACGGACCCGCGGGCCGGGAGCAGCGAGGCCCCCACGCTGATCGTCCGCGGCGGCCGCGGCCCGCTGCCCCCGCAGGCCGGCCCGCTCGAGGGCATGCCGCCCGCCTGGGCCGCCGAGCAGTGGGACGACGCCTACCGGAGGGTCCGGCTGGCCGGCCGCGCCTACGTCTGGCTCAACCTGGTCGAGCAGCGGATGCGCGCCCTGGTCGACGAGGTGCTGCGCCCGGTGTACGCGCCCGCGCACGGCGAGGAGTGGGTCACCGCCGCGGCCGGCCCGGCCGGCGAGGAGTGGGTGCACCGGGCCGCCGCCGTCCGCGAGGTCTCCCGCCGCAAGGGCTACCTGCTCGACCCGCTGGACGACGACCCGCTGGTCTTCCTCACCCTGCCGCAGCTGCGCGAGCTGATGGTGCAGCACTGGCCGTGCTTCGAACCGCACCTGGTGGACCGCCGGGAGGTCGAACTGGCCCTGGACGAGCTGGAGGTCGCCCGGCACGTGGTCTCCCGCAACCGGGCCCTGTCGCAGACCGTCCTCGACCAGACCGAGCGGGCCGCTGCTCGGCTGCTCGCCCTGCTCGACGGCGCGCACGGCGGCGTCCCCGCCGACGTGGTCGAGGAACTGGTGGCCGGGCGGTACGCCGACGTGGTCGCCGTCCACCCCGACCGGGTCCGCCTCCAGCGCGACCTGCCGGTCGAGGACCTGCTCGACGGCGCCCGGCGCCTGGACGCGGTCGGCATCGGCCTGGGCATGCTCTGCCAGAACTACACCGGCAAGCGGCTGGTCAAGCTCGCCTCCGAGGGCTGCCGGGTGCGGCTGCTGTTCCTCAACCCGGCCAGCAGCGCGGTGCGCCGGCGCGAACGCGAACTGGGCATCGGGCGCGGCGAGTTGGGCCGCGCCGTGGAGATGAACATCATGCACGTGCGGCGGGTGCGGGCCCGGCTGCGCGACCAGGGCAGCTTCGAGATCCGGGTGTTCGACGAACTGCCCCGGTTCACCGCGTACCTGGTCGAGGGCCAGCGCACCACCGGCGCCGGCGGGCGGCGGAGCTCCACCGACCTCGGCGTCGTCCAGCCCTACCTGCGCAAGGCGCGCGGCATCGAGTCGCCCGTGCTGGTGCTGCGCGGCGGCGCCGGGCAGGAGGCCGGCGGCACCGAACCCGGGCTGCTGGAGGTCTACCGGGAGGAGTTCGAGGGCCTGTGGGGCGACTCCCGGCCGGTGTCCTGACCGGAGTGCCCGTCCGTCCCGGGGGCAGACGTGCCGCGGGCGCTGTCACTGCGGCGCGCGATGATGGACGCACCTTGGCAGTGCTGACGGAAGGACACACCCCATGACCTGGTGGAAGGGGCCGCTCACCGGTTTCGACCTGGAGACCACCGGCACCGACCCGGAGGAGTCACGGATCGTCACCGCCGCCGTGGTCGACACCCTCGGCGGCGGCGTGCAGGGCGCCACCACCTGGCTGCTCGACCCGGGCGTGCCGATACCCGCCGAGGCCGCCGCCATCCACGGCATCACCGACGCCGAGGCCCGCGCGAACGGCCGCCCCGCCGCGGCCGCGATCGAGGAGATCGCCGCCGCCCTGGCCGAGCGGCTCGCCGCCGGCCGGCCGGTGGTCGCCTTCAACGCCCCCTTCGACCTCTCCCTGCTCGACGCCGAGCTGCGCCGCCACGGCCTGCCCACGCTGGCCGAGCGCCTCGGCGGCCCGGTCGGCCCGGTCGTCGACGCGATGGTCGTCGACCGCGCCCTGGACAAGTACCGCAAGGGCTCGCGCACCCTGCAGCGGGTCTGCGAGGTCTACGGCGTCGAGCTGCGCGACGCGCACGAGGCGGGCAGCGACGCGCTGGCCGCCGTCCGGGTCGCCGTCGCCCTCGGCCACCGGTACCCGGCCCAGGCCGGCGACCTGCCGCTGGACGAACTGCACCGGCGGCAGGTCGACTGGTACCGCAGCTGGGCCGCCGACCTGCAGAGCTGGCTGCGCCGCAAGGACCCGGCGGCCGTGGTCGACCCGCGCTGGCCGCTGAAGGCCGCCTCCTGAGCGCGCCGCCCGGGGCCCGCCGGGGGCCGGCCGGTCAGGACTGCGGGAAGTCGAAGGTGTAGCCCTGGGCGACCATCCACGGCAGCAGCTGCTTGAGCGCCGCCACCGTCTGGCTGCGGTCGCCGCCGCCGTCGTGCATCAGCACCACCCCGCCCGGCCGGAGGTTCTGCTGCACGTTGGAGACGATCGCCTGCACGCCCGGACGCGACCAGTCGCGCGGGTCGACCGTCCAGCCCAGCGACTTCATCCCCAGGTCGGCGCCGATCCGCTCGTTCTCCGCGGTGAAGTCGCCGCCCGGGGCGCGCCACCAGGTGATCTCCGGGTGGTTGCCCGCGGCCCGCTCGATGTCCGCCTTGGCGTCGCGGATCTCCGCGACCTGCTGCTCGTGGGTCTGGGCGTGCATCGGCTGCGGGTGGTCCACGGTGTGGTCGCACAGCCGGTGGCCCTCGGCGAGGATCCGCTGCACCGCCGCCGGGCGGGTCTTCGCGTTGTCGCCGATCTCGCAGAACGTCGCCTTGGCGCCGTACTGCGCCAGCAGGTCGAGCACCTGGCCGGTGGCCGGGCCCGGTCCGTCGTCGAAGGTCAGCGCCACCGTCCGGCCGCCCGAGGCGGTGTGCCGCAGCACGTGGGTGGCCGGCGCGTGGGTGGCCGGGGCGGAGGCGGTGGGCGTGCCGCTCGGGCTCGGCCGGGCGGGGGCGGTCGTCCGCGGGGCGGACGGGGAGGCGTAGGGGGAGGCGGACGGCGCGGCGGAGGAACGGCTCGCGGACGGCGCGGGAGCGTCGTCGGCGGGCGCGGTGGAGCCCGCGTCGTCGCCCGGGGTCGGCCGGGCCGCCACCGAGGGGCTGCCGCCCGCCGCGCCGGTGCTGCTCGCGCTCGGCGTCGCCGAGCGGTGCGCGGCGTCCCCCGCGGCGGTGGGGGAGCCCTGCGCGCCGCAGGCCACCAGCAGGGCCGAGGTGCCGAGCAGCGCGGAGGCGCCGAACAGCAGGGAACGTCGGGGGGCGGGTATGCGGGCCTTCACCATGGGGCGACTCCTGACGTCGTACCGGCCGCCTGGGGGCGGGGCGTCCGGTACGACGCCAGGCACGAGCGGGGTGGTTCCGTCCGGTTGTGGGCCGCGTCACAGGGCGGGCGGCGGGTGCCGCGCCGCGCGGGGGCGGCCGTCGGACGGAAGCGGGCAGAACGGGAGTTGAGCGGTCAGAACGCGAACCAGCGTACTGCCGTGGCTCCGTCACGCAGCGAGTCCACCCGGCGACGGAACTCGGCCGCCGCGGCCGGGTTCCCGGCCGCCTGCTGGGCGACCCACGCGGCGCTCGCGGTCTCCCGCGCCCCGCGCAGCACCGCAAACCCCGGCCAGTCGCGGACGTCCCACCCGTAGGCCGCGTCGAACGCGGCGACCTCCTCGGCCGGTACGCCGTAGCGGTCCTGACTGAGCGCCAGCACCACCAGGTCGTGCTCGCGCAGGTCCGAGGCCATGTACTCGAGGTCGAGCAGCACCGGGCCGTCCGGGGTGACGTGCACGTTGCGCGGCAGCGCGTCGCCGTGGATCGGGCCGGGCGGCAGCACCGGGGACAATCCGGCGATCTCGGTGACAAAGGTCTCTTTCCGGACACGGAGGAAGGCCGTGTCGGCGGGGTCGACGTGCCCCTCGGCGGCGGCCAGCCAGTCGTCCACCGGGGCCAGCAGGTCGCGCCGCCCGAGCGGGACGGGCGCCGGACCCAGCGCGTGCAGCGCGGTCAGCAGCGGCGCCAGGTCGACCGGCCGGGCCGGGCGGACGGCCGGGGCCAGCCGGTGCCACCAGGTCACGGGGTGCTCGCGCACCACCCGCACGCCGGGGCCGGCCGGGCGCACCACCGGCACCCCGGCGCCGTCCAGCCAGCGGGCCAGTGCGAGTTCGCGCTCGGCCCGGGCGGCGCCCCCGGGAGTGCGGCCGACCTTGGCCACCAGCCCCTCGGCGGGCAGCTCGAAGACGGCGTTCTGCCCCAGCGCGAGCAGCGCGGCCCCGGCCGGGTCGATCCCGGCCGGGGCGCACGCTTCCTGCAGGAGGGCCAGCGCCCTCGGTTCGTCGAAGATCACCCGTTCATTGTCGGGGGGATCCCCGGCGGGGCGTGCAGGCGGGGCCCGGGGAACCGCCGTGCCCCGGGCCCCGCCCCCGCCGCCGGACAGCGCCTCAGTGGCGGGCTCCGGCGGGCAGCAGGGCGGGGCCCTCCCCGGCCGGCTCGCCGACCGGGCCCTCGGCCTCGATCCGGGGGAGCCAGTGCAGCCAGCTCGGGAGGTACCAGTTCTTCTCGCCGAGCAGGGTCATCACGGCGGGGAGCAGCACGGCGCGGATCACCGTGGCGTCGATCAGGACGGCGACCGCCAGGCCCACGCCCATCTGCTTCATGGACTGCATGGAGAGCGTGCCGAAGACCGCGAAGACGCCGACCATGATGACCGCGGCGCTGGTGACCACGCCGGCGGTGGTGCGGATGCCGTGGGCGACGGCGGCCCCGGTGCCCAGGCCGCGGTCCCGGGCCTCCTTGATCCGGGAGACCACGAAGACGTGGTAGTCCATCGAGAGGCCGAAGAGGATCACGAAGAGGAACAGCGGGATCCAGCTCTCGACCGCGCCGACGCCCGCGGTGCCGATCAGCGAGGCGCCGACGCCGTGCTGGAAGACCAGCGCGAGCACGCCGTAGGCCGCGCCGATGGAGAGCAGGTTGAGCAGGACGGCGGTCAGCGCGACCGTCAGCGAGCGGAAGGAGAGCAGCATCAGCAGGAAGGCGAAGGCGACCACGAAGCCGAAGACCGGCAGCAGCGAGCCCGACATCTGCTTGTTGAAGTCGACCGACCCGGCGGTGCTGCCGGTGACCGGGGCCTCGGTGCCGGGCACCCTGCCGACCGTGGCGGGCACGACCTCCTCGCGCAGGGCCTTCAGCGCGGCGACCGAGGTCGCGTCGTTGCCGCTGCCGTAGAGCGGGATGTCCACCGTCGCGACGTTCTGCTCGGCGTGCACCTTCAGTTCGGTGGGGCCGTGCATCCTGCCGGTGGCGAGGGCGCGGGACTGCAGGTCGGCGAGGGCCGCGGTCATCTCGGGGGAGGTGATGTCCCGGGCCTTGACCACGACGGTGGCGGGGGAGGGGGTGCCGGGGAAGGCGGCCTCGACCCGCTGGGAGGTGGCGACCAGGGCGTTGCCCTTGGGCAGCTCCTGCTGGAAGGTCAGGTTCGCGGTGTGCATGGTCAGCAGCGGGGCGGCGATCGCCAGCAGCACGCCGGTGGCGAGCACGGCGGCGGCCAGCGGGCGGCGCAGCACCGGGGTGAGCACCGCGTTCCAGAACCGGCTGCCGTCCCCGACGCTCCGCTGCCGGCGGCGCAGGAAGGGCAGCCGGCCCTTCTCGACCTTGTCGCCCAGCATCGAGAGCAGGGCGGGCAGCACCGTCAGCGAGCCGAGCACGGCGGTGATCACGACCACGATGGTGGCGAAGGCCATCGACCGGAAGTCGGCCATGCCGGTGAGGAACATGCCGGCCATGGCGACCACCACGGTGATGCCGGAGACCAGGACGGCCCGGCCGCTGGTGGCGGCGGCGATCCGCAGCGCGGTGGCGTGGTCGCGGCCGGCGGCCCGCTCCTCGCGCTCCCGGCGCAGGTAGAACAGGCAGTAGTCGACGCCGACGGCGAGGCCGACCAGCAGCATCATCGAGCTGGCGTTGTCGCTGGTGTGCAGCACGCCGGAGGCGAGGGCGACCAGGCCGCCGGCGGCGACGAAGGCGGTGATCGCCAGGACCACCGGCAGCACGGCGGCGACCACGGCCCCGAAGGCGATCAGCAGGATGCCCAGGGCGAGCGGCACGGCCGTCCACTCGGCGCGCATGAAGTCGTCCTTGAACTGGTCGGCGAACCACTTGCCGCTGCTGGCCTCGCCGTACTCCTCGATCACGAAGCCGGTGTGCTGCTTCTTCGCCCCCTCCACCGCGTCCATCACGGCGGGCACGTTGGCGACGGCGGCCTCGTGGTCGTCCCCGTTGACGGTGAACTGCAGCAGCACCGAGTGCCGGTCCGCGGAGACCGCGCCGCTGTCGTACGGGCTGAGCGGCTCGCTGGTGCGGCCGGTGGCCCGGACGGCGGCCGAGACCTGCTCGACGGTGGACCGGAAGGCTGGGTCGTCGGCCGTCAGGCCGGCGCTCTGGACCAGCACGGTCTCGCCGGCCGGGGACTTCAGGCCCGCGTCGTCCAGGATCCTGGCGGCCCGGGAGGTCTGGCCGGGCAGCGACTCCGACTCGGTGACCTTCTCCGAGCCGTGCATGCCGCCGAGGAAGGAGACGAGGACGACGAACAGGAGCCAGCCGAAGACCGCGGTCTTTCGGTGGCGGGCGCTCCAGGCGCCCATGGTGGCGGCGATTCCCTGCTTCACTGCTGGTTCCCCCAGGGGTGTCGGACGGCCGTGGCCGCCCCGGTCAGTGGGCCGCCGGAGCGGGCTCCGGCGGCACAACACACGCTAGAAAAGCGCGCCCTGACGAACCATCCGGCTAGTCACCGGCTTTCTCCTGGACCTGCCCCCAGGGGGGAGTAGGGGGTTAACCCCACCCCCGGGGTCGGGGTCTCCTCCTTGGGGGCGGCGCGGTGTCCACCCTGAGGGGGAGCGATCTCCACCCGGAGCACGAGGTGAGGAGGCCCGCCGCCGGGTGAGGATGGAGCGGGGCAGGCTCCGTGGCCGCCCCTAGGGGGCAGAAGCGAAACCCACTTGCCGGTCGGCAAGTAAGGTCCCGTAGGATGCTCGCTAGTCCTTACCTGCCGACCGGCTAGGCCCGCTGGGGCCCGCGCGCCGGTCAGAGCCGTTGCCCGGTCCCCGTCCCCCGGCGGCGGTGAACCATGCCCAGGAGGCATTTCGAGCATGTTCCACCGACTTGGACACTTCGTCGTCAAGCGGGCGTGGTGGGTGATCATCGCCTGGGTGATCGCTTCCATCGGCTTGGCGGCCTTCGCCCCCAAGATGAGTGCTTCGACCGACGAGTCGGAGTTCCTGCCGAAGCACTACGAGTCGATCCGGGCCGCGGCCCTCCAGGAGGAGAAGTTCCCGGCGGAGTTCACGCCGGGCGCCATCCTGCTGTTCGAGCGCACCGACGGCGGCACGCTGACCGACGCCGACAAGGCCGACATCACCAAGATCAGCCAGGGGCTGGCCGACAAGCACCTCCCGCTGGTCGAGCAGGTCATCGCGCCCTCCGCGCAGACGCACACCATCTCGGCGGACGGCCGCTACGGGATGGGCATGGTCTCCATCGACAAGACCAAGATGCAGACCGACGAGTACGGCGACGCCGCCAAGGGCCTGCGCACCGAGGGCAAGAAGCTCGCCGAGGGCACCGCGCTGAAGTACCAGGTCGGCGGCCAGGCCGCGATGGCCCTGGATCAGAAGGAGTCCTCCAGCGCCACCGACGCGATCACCATGGTCGCCACCGTGGTGCTGATCGTGGTCATCGTCGGCGTGATCTTCCGCGGCGTGCTGGTCGGCTGGCTGCCGGTGCTGCTCTCGCTGCTCCCGATGATCGCCGCCAGCGGCCTGATCGCCTTCGTCACCAAGCTGTTCGACCTGAAGAGCTCGCCGATCGCCTCCGCGATCCAGATCGTGGTGATCCTCGGCGTCGGCACCGACTACTTCCTGTTCCTGATGTTCCGCTACCGCGAGCGGCTGCGGGCCGGCGACGACCGCAAGTCGGCCGTGGCCAACGGCGTCGCCCGGGTCGGCGAGGCGATCGCCTCGGCGGCCGGCGCGGTCACCGTCGCCTTCGCCGTGCTGATCCTCTCCGAACTGGGCATGTTCACCGCGCTCGGCCCGGCGCTGGCCATCTCGGTCATCGTGACCGCGCTGGCCTCGCTCACCCTGACTCCGGCGCTGCTCGCCGTCGTCCCGACCAAGGCCACCTTCTGGCCCGGCAAGAAGTGGATGGAGGAGCCCAAGGGCGCCCGCTTCCACAAGCTGGGCAAGACCGTCGGCCGCCGCCCCGGCCTGGTCGCGGTGCTCTCCGGCGGCCTGCTGGTGGTCCTCTCGCTGGCCGGCCTCGGCTACCAGGGCACCTTCGACATGGCCAAGAGCATGATGCCGAAGGACAAGGAGTCCATGGTCGTCATGGACACCATGATGAAGGGCGGCTCCCAGGGCGCGGCCGACCCGACCCACGTCTTCCTGACCACCGCCACCAAGGACGGCGGCAAGCTCGACACCGGCGTCCTGGAGGGCTTCGGTGCCAAGCTGGGCCAGGTGCCCGGTGTCGCCAGCGTCGACGCCGAGCAGAAGATCAGCCAGGACGGCACCACCGCCGACTTCAAGGTGACGCTGAAGGACTCGGCGGCCAGCAACGAGGCGATCGACACGATCACCGAGCTGCGCTCCACCGCGCACCCCGCCGCCCCCAGCGGCACCGAGGCGCTGGTCGGCGGCACCTCGTCGGTGTACAAGGACATCAACCTGGCGATGACCCACGACTACAAGCTGGTCTTCCCGGTGGCGGGTCTGCTGATCCTGCTGATCCTGGGCCTCCAGCTGCGCAGCGTGGTCGCGCCCTGGTACCTGATGGCCTCGGTCGGCCTCGGCTTCGCGGCGACCCTGGGCGCCACCACGGTGGCGTTCCTCAAGATCGGCTCCGAGCCCGGTCTGATGTTCATGCTGCCGATCTTCATCTACCTGTTCGTGGTGGCGATCGGCACCGACTACAACATCCTGATCATCGCCCGCCTGCGGGAGGAGGCCCGCGAGGGCCGCAGCCCGCGCAAGGCGGCCGAGGAGGCGCTGCGCCACGCCGGTCCGACCGTCGCGGCGGCCGGCTTCATCCTGGCGGCGTCCTTCGCGACCTTCATGCTGGCGGGCAACGTGCTCTTCGCCGAGCTGGGCTTCGCCCTGTCGATCGGCATCGCGCTGGCGGCCTTCGTGATGGCGATGTTCTTCACCCCGTCCATCACCGCGCTGCTCGGCAAGAAGGCGTGGTGGCCCGGTCACGGCGCGATGCCCGACCACGGCCCCGAGTCGATCGGCGAGCGCGAGCGGGAGACGGCCGGCCGGATCTGACCCGGCGGCCGCCGGGGACTCCGGCGGTCCGGTGCGCGGGGGGCATGCCTG
>NZ_JBHUWH010000024.1:0-34691 GCF_042670125.1 Kitasatospora sp. NPDC057198
GCCGGTGGAGGAGCTGCTGGAGCTGCTGGAGCCGCCGGTCGAGGACGACGGGGCCGAGGAGCCCGACGAGGCCGAGGTCGTCGAAGCCGTCGAGGAGGACGAGCCGCTCACCGAGCTGCTGGAGCTGGAGCGGCTGTCGGTGCGGTAGAAGCCGGAGCCCTTGAAGACCACGCCCACGGCCGAGAAGACCTTGCGCAGCTTCCCCTGGCAGTCGGGGCACGTGGTCAGCGCGTCGTCGCTGAACTTCTGCACCGCCTCGAGGCCGTTGCCGCACTCGGTGCACTGGTACTGGTACGTGGGCACTTTCCGCTTCCTCCTGTCACTCCCCCTGGCACTCTCACGCCACGAGTGCTAACGACGGTCCATGATGCGGCATTCCGCTGGTGGAGTCCAGCCGCTCAGCCGTGCCGGACGGCGTCCACCGCCTCCGCGCGGACACCGCCGCCCCGTGCCACGGTACGGGGCGCGGGCGCCGGAGCGAGCAGCAGGCGGCGCATCGTGACGAGCGCCACCAGGCCGAGGCCGGAGCCGGCCAGTGCGACGGTGAAGCCGAGCGAGGGCCCGGAGCGGTCGATCAGCTGCCCGGCGGCGGTGGAGCCGAGCGCCAGGCCCAGGCCGATCGAGCCGGTCAGCCAGGTGAACGCCTCGGTCTTGGCGCCGTCCGCGACCAGCGTCTCCACCAGGGTGAAGCCGGTGATCAGGGTGGGCGCGATGGCCAGGCCGCAGAACAGGCCCGCCACGGTCAGCGCGACCAGGTTGGGCATCGCCCACAGGGTGGAGCAGCCGAGCACCAGCAGCGCGTAGCAGACGACCATCCGCCGCCGGGCGCTGCTGCGCCACGGGACGAGCCCGTAGAGCACGCCCGCCACCATCGAGCCGGTCGCGAACAGGCCGTAGACCAGGCCGCTGAGCCCGCCGGAGCCGGCGTCCTCGGCGAAGGCGGTGATGGAGACCTGGAGGGTGCCGAAGACGGTGCCCAGGCCGAGGAAGGCCCCGGCCAGCAGGCGCACGCCGGGGGAGGAGAGCGCGGAGGCGCGCCGGTCGCCGGGGGCGGCGGGGCCGGTGGGCGCGGGCGCGGTGTCCCGGCGGGCGGCGAAGGCCAGGCCGCCGAGCAGGGTGAGGGTGGCCTCGGCGGTGAGCCCGGCGGCCGGGTCGACCAGGGTGGCGATGCCGGTGGCCAGCATCGGGCCGATCACGAAGGTGAACTCGTCGGTGACGGACTCGAAGGCGAAGGCGGTGTTCATCAGGGCCGGCCGCTCGGCCAGCCGGTGCACCCAGCGGGCCCGGACCATCGCGCCGACCTGCGGCACCGAGGCGCCGGCCGGTGCGGCGGCCAGGAACAGCGCCCAGTCGGGGGCGCCGGAGCGGGCCAGCACGATCAGCGCGGCGACCGCGCAGGCGTGCACGACCACGGCGGGCACCAGGACGGCGGCCTGGCCGTGCCGGTCGGCGAGCCGCCCGGTCTGCGGGCCGACCAGCGCCTGGGAGACGGCGGCGGCCGCGGCGACCGCGCCGGCCAGGCCGTAGGAGCCGGTGGTGTCGTGGACCAGCAGCACGATGCCCAGGCTGAGCATGGCGTACGGGAGCCGGGCGACCAGGGCGGGGAGCAGGAAGGTCCAGGCCCGGGGGGTGCGCAGCAGCGCCCCGTAGCCGGTGCCGTGCAGGGTGGTGTCGTCGACCGGTCGGCGGGCCGCCACGGTCGGTCCTCTCTGCTGCCTGGTAGCGCCGGGCGGCGCCGAGGGTCGTCCTCTCGCGCGCCGGCCGGGGCCGGCGCACCGACTCTGCATCAGGCAGATGTGGAAAATCAGGGTCGATTCAGAATGTACAAGCGTATATCAGGGCGTTCCGCCTGCGCTTCGACGGTTCAGCCGCTCTTCTTCCTCCTGTTGGAAGGCGTCTTGCGGGTGCCGGCGGCCGACGCCTCCGCGTTGTGCAGCCACCCGGCGAGCTTGCCGCCGCGGTCGACGGCGCGCAGCCGGCGCTCGGCGGCCCCGGAGACCTCGTCGGTGGTGACCACCAGCAGTTCGTCGCCCTCGCGCAGCACCGTCATCCGGTCCGGGACGAAGCTGGCGCCCTCGCGGACCACCAGGGTGACGGCGGCGCCGGTGGGCAGGCGCAGTTCGGAGACCTCGACGCCGGACATCCGGGAGCCGGGGGAGAGCTGGACGGACAGCAGGTGGCCGTGCAGCTTCTCCAGCGGCGCGGACTCGATGCCGAGGTCCTGCCCGATGTCGCCCTCGCCGATCCTGAGCCACTTGGCGACCAGCGGCAGGGTCGGGCCCTGGAGCAGGGTGAAGACCACCACCAGGATGAAGACCACGTTGAACAGGTGCTGCGCGTCGGTCGCGCCGGAGACCAGCGGGATGGTGGCGAGCACGATCGGCACCGCGCCGCGCAGCCCGGCCCAGGACAGCAGCGCCTGCTCCTGCCAGGGCACCCGGAACGGCGTCATGGTCAGCAGCACCGACAGCGGCCGGGCGACGAACACCAGCACCGCACCCGCCACCAGGCCCGGCACCACCGCCGACCCCATGCTGGCGGGCGTGACCAGCAGGCCGAGCAGCACGAACATGCCGATCTGCCCGATCCAGGCCAGCCCGTCCGCGAAGCCGCGCACCGCCGGGCCGTGCGGCAGCTTGGAGTTCCCGAGGATCACCGAGGCGATGTACGCGGCGAGGAAGCCGGAGGCGTGCAGCAGCGCGCCGCCCGCGTAGGCGAGCACGATCAGCGCCAGCACCGCGATCGGGTACAGGCCGGAGGAGGGCAGCGCGACCCGGCGCACCGCGTACGCGCCGAGCCGGCCGACCGCGTAGCCGACGGCCGCGCCGATCGCCAGCTCGACGACGATGGTGCCGACCAGCACGTACCAGGGGTCCAGCTCGCCGGCGGTGGCGAAGGCGACCACCAGGATCACCACGGGCGCGTCGTTGAAGCCGGACTCGGCCTCCAGCAGGCCGGTCAGCCGCTTGGGCAGCGGCACCATCCGCAGCACCGAGAAGACCGCCGCGGCGTCGGTGGAGGAGACGATCGCGCCGAGCAGCAGCGCGGTGCGCCACTCCAGGCCGACCAGCCAGTGCGCGCCGGCGGCGGTGACGAACACCGAGACCGCGACGCCGAGGGTGGCCAGCACGGCGGCGGCCGGGACGACCGGCCTGATGGCCTGCCAGCTGGTCTTGAGTCCGCCCTCGGCGAGGATGACCACCAGGGCCGCGTAGCCCAACACCTGGGTGAGTTCGGCGTTGTTGAAGCTTATGCCGATGCCGTTCTGGCCGAGGGCGACGCCGATGCCGAGGTAGATCAGCAGTGAGGGCAGCCCCGAGCGGGTGGAGATCCGCACCGCCACCACGGCGAACAGCAGGATCACGGCGGACTCGAGCAGCAGGGTGTTCAGGTGGTCAACGGTCACGCAGGGGCACCTCGGGCAGGGAGGGGGCGGCTGACGGATCGTTACCCATCCTAACATTTTACTTGATCTTTACGCTAGTCCCTCCGTTCGTCCCCGCCCGGTAAGGTCCTGCGGAGCCGTCGAACCGCCGCCGGTGTCCCCCGTGCACGGCCGTCGGGACGCTCGCCCTAATGTGGTGACCTGTCACGGTCGCACGCTCCCTCATACAAGGACTCGGATGCCCCGCTCGAAGAAGTTCCGGCGCGCACGTCTGATCATGATCCTGCTCGCCGTGCTGCTGATCGCGGGCCTGGTCGGCGGCGGCTGGTGGGCGGTGGACACCGTTCGCTCCTCCTTCCCGCAGGTCAGCGGCACCGTCAAGGTGGCCGGCATGTCCGCCCCGGTGGACGTGGTCCGCGACGACAAGGGCATCCCGCAGCTGTACGCCGACACCGACGCCGACCTGTTCCGCGCCCAGGGCTACGTGCAGGCCCAGGACCGGTTCTGGGAGATGGACGTCCGCCGGCACATCACCGCCGGCCGGCTCTCCGAGATGTTCGGCTCCTCCTCGGTCGAGAACGACACCTTCCTGCGCACCATGGGCTGGCGCCAGGTCGCCCAGAAGGAATGGGACACCGTCCTCTCCGAGGACACCAAGCGCAACCTGACCGCCTACACCGAGGGCGTCAACGCCTGGCTCGCCGAGCACCCCGGCGGCGCCGGCGCCTCGCTCGAGTACGCGCTGCTCGGCACCGTCAACTCCGACTACAAGCCCGAGCAGTGGAGCCCGGTCGACTCCGTCGCCTGGCTCAAGGCGATGGCCTGGAGCCTGTCCGGCAACATGCAGGAGGAGATCGACCGCTCGCTGCTCACCCAGGACTTCACCGTCGAGCAGATCGACCAGCTCTACCCCGCGTACCCGTACGACCGCAACGGCACCATCGTCAAGACCGGCAAGCTCTCCGCCGACGGCACCTACACCCCCGGCGAGGGCGCCACCGCGCCCCCGGTGGCCGGCGCCGCGACCCCGGCCGGCAGCGCCCAGGCCCGAGCCGCCACCCAGAGCCTGGTCGGCGACCTGTCCGGCAAGGTGTCCGCGCTCCCGCAGCTGCTCGGCCCGCAGGGCCAGGGCATCGGCTCCAACTCCTGGGTGGTGTCCGGCACCAACACCACCACCGGCAAGCCGATGCTGGCCAACGACCCGCACCTCGGCCCCGGCATGCCGTCCATCTGGTACCAGATGGGCCTGCACTGCCGCGCCGTCTCGCCGACCTGCAACTACGACACCGCCGGCTACACCTTCGCGGGCATGCCCGGCGTCGTCATCGGCCACAACAAGGACGTCGCCTGGGGCTTCACCAACCTCGGCGCCGACGTCACCGACCTGTACCTGGAGAAGGTCACCGGCCCCGACACCTACCTCGTCGACGGCAAGGACGTGAAGTTCACCGTCCGCAAGGAGACCATCAAGGTCGCCGGCGGCGAGGACCGCACCATCACCGTCCGCACCACCCAGGACGGCATGCCGCTGATCTCCGACCAGTCCTCCGAGGACCAGAAGGTCGGCCAGTACGCCCCCGCCGGCAACGCCGCCCCCGACCGGGCGGCCGGCTACGGCGTCGCGCTGCGCTGGACCGCGCTCGTCCCCGGCAACACCATGGACGCCGTCTTCGAACTCGACCGGGCCACCGACTTCGCCTCCTTCCGGGCCGCCGCCAAGGACTTCGCCGTCCCCGCGCAGAACCTGCTGTACGCCGACACCAAGGGCAACATCGGCTACCAGGCCCCCGGCCTGATCCCGGTCCGCGGCAAGGGCAACGGCCGCTACCCCGCCCCCGGCTGGGACTCCGCCTACGCCTGGAAGAGCACCTACCTGCCGTTCAAGTCGCTGCCCTACGCCTACAACCCGCCCGAGGGCTACATCGTCACGGCCAACCAGGCCGTCGTCGACCAGGACTACAAGCCGCTGCTCACCACCGACTGGGAGTACGGCACCCGCGCCAAGGAGATCGGCGACCAGATCCAGGAGAAGCTGAAGAACGGCGGCAAGATCTCGCTGGACGACATGCAGTCCATCCAGCTCGACAACACCAGCGTGATGGCCAAGGAACTCGTCCCGCTGCTGCTCAAGGTCAAGATCGACGACCCCTACGTGCGCGAGGCCCAGGACCTCCTCAAGGACTGGAACTACCACCAGGACGCCGACTCCGCCGCCGCCGCCTACTACAACGGCGTCTGGCGGGCCCTGCTCACCCTCTCCTTCGGCCAGAAGTTCCCCGCCGACCTCCGGGTCGAGGGCGACTGCCTGCTGGTGCGCCAGAAGCGCGACAACACCCTGCCCGACGACGCGCTCGGCGGCGCCGCGCAGGCCGTCACCGAGTGCGGCACCCGCAAGGCGTCGCAGGCCCAGCCGGACGGCGGCGACCGCTGGACGGAGGTCGTCCGCCAGCAGCTCACCGACCCCAAGTCGCCCTGGTGGGACTACATCGACTCCAACCACCAGCAGCAGCACGGCCTCGACAACCTGCTCGCCGAAGCCCTCAAGGACGCCCGCCAGGACCTCACCTCGCGCCTCAGCAAGGACATCTCCACCTGGAGCTGGGGCCGCCTGCACCAGCTCACCCTGCAGGAACCCACCCTCGGCAGCGACGACTCCTCGATCGCCTCCAGCCTCGTCCACAAGCTCCTCAACCGCGGCCCCTACAAGCTCTCCGGCGGCAGCGCCGCCGTCGACGCCACCGGCTGGAACGCCGCCGCCGGCTACGACGTCGACTGGATCCCCTCCATGCGGATGGTCGTCGACCTCAGCGACTTCGACTCCTCCCGCTGGATCAACGTCGGCGGCGCCTCCGGCCACGCCTTCCACCCCAACTACAACGACCAGACCTCCCTCTGGGCCTCCGGCCAACTCCTGCCCTGGGCCTACACCAAGGACGCGGTCACCAAGGCGGGCAAGAACACCCTCACCCTGACCAACTAGCGGAAGAGCACCACCAGGGGCCGGCAAGAACGGCGGAGGCGAAATCAGGGGCCCGGGGAACGGCGGGTCCGTGCTGCGCATGGGCCCCGTCAGGGGCCCGGGGAACGGCGGGTCCGTGCTGCTGACGGCCGGAGCCCATCGAAGGTCGGTGCTGCTGCGTGCCGTAACAGGAACCAGAAGCCAATGGCGCGCTCCGGCAGTGAACCGTCAGCAGACCCGGGCTCGCCGTTCCCCGAGCCCCTGGTTTGTGCCCGATTCACTTGCCGAAAAGGGTCACGCCCTCCGGCGTCACCGCCGCGTGCACCGGCAGGTCGTGCGGTTCGGCGGGGACGGCCGGGAGCAGCTCGTGCGCGTACAGCAGTGTGGCCAGCAGCGGCTGCGCGCCGTCGCGTGCGAGGCGGGCCAGCACGCGGTCGTAGGAGCCGCCGCCGCGGCCGAGGCGGACGCCGCGGCGGTCGACGGCCAGGCCGGGCAGCAGGACGACGTCCGCGGTGAGGACGGCGTCGGGGCCGAGCCGGTCCGCGGCGGGTTCGAGCAGGCCGCGGGCGGCGGGGGAGAGCCGGTCGTCGCCCTCGTACCGGGCCCAGTCCAGGTCGTTGTCGGGGAGCAGCACGGGCAGCAGCACCCGGACGCCGGCGCCGGCGAGGGCGCGCAGCAGGGGGCGGGTGCCCGGTTCCGCGCCGACCGAGACGTACGCGGCGACGGTGCCGCCCGGCGGCACCAGCGCGGCGGCGTGCCCGGCCAGGGCCCCGGCCGCGGCGGCGCGCTCCGGTTCGCCGAGCGCCCGCCGTTCGGCGAGCAGCCGTGACCTCAGTGCCGCCTTGTCGTTGGACAACCGATCCGCAGTCACCGTTCGATTCCCTTCAGCTCCGTCACGTGCACTGACACGAGCCTGACACGCCGAGGCCGCCGCATGTCCACCCCGCTCCTGCTCCAGGCCGTGGCCGCGTTCGGCGCGGCCGTTCCGGCCGCCGCCGGCGTCCTCGTGCTGCGCCGCCGCCGGTGCCGGGCCGAGCACGGCGCCCGGGAGGCGGAACTTCTGGCGAAGATCACGGAACTGACGGAGGAACGCGACGAGTTGGTGCGCACCGCCTCCTGCGACCCGCTGACCGGGGTGTGGAACTACCGCCACCTGCAGCTGACCCTGGACCGCGAGATCGAACGGGCCCGCCGGGCCGAGGCCACCGCGATCGACCCCCGCCCGCTGTCGGTGCTGCTGCTGGAGGTGGCGGGCTTCGACGCGGTGGTCGCCGAGCACGGCCGGGCCCGCGCCGACGCGATGCTCCGGGACCTCGCCCAGCGCCTGGCGATGGAGATCCGCGGCTGCGACACCCTGGGGCGGTACGGCGGGGAGGACTTCCTGGTCCTGCTGCCGGACACCGGCCCGGAGGGCGCCGCGCAGGTCGCCGAGCGGCTGTGCTGGTCGGTGCGCCGCCACCGGCTGACGGACCGTCACCCGGGGGAGAGCGCCGATCCGGACGCGCGCAGCGGCCTGACCGCCTCCGTCGGCCTGGCCGTGCTGCCCCGGGACGGCGCCCACGCGGCCCTGCTGCTGCGGGCCGCGGACCGGGCGCTGGCCGCCGCCCGGGCCGCCGGCGGGGACTGCTGGCGCTCGACCGAGCAGCTCCCGGCCGAGCTGGCCGGTCCGAACACGGCATCGACGCCCGGTAAGGTGTCTTCCGGCCCCGGCGGGACGCCCCTCACCCCGCACGCGACCACCGTCGGCCCGGGCCCGACCGGTGATTAGGCCCTAATAATCGATTCACTCCGCTCTCAGCCGAGTGGAATGCCCGCCTTAGTAAGGTCGACGCATGACGAACACGCACGCCCGCCAGCCGGTCACCAAGGCAGTCGTCCCGGCTGCCGGTCTCGGCACCAGGTTCCTCCCCGCCACCAAGGCCACGCCGAAGGAGATGCTGCCGGTCGTGGACAAGCCGGCCATCCAGTACGTCGTGGAGGAGGCCGCCGCCGCGGGCCTGTCCGACATACTGATGGTGACCGGACGCAACAAGCGTGCTCTGGAAGACCACTTCGACCGCGCCTACGAGCTGGAGGAGCTGCTCAGCCGCAAGGGCGACAAGGAGCGGCTGCGCCGGGTGCAGGAGTCCGTGCAGCTCGCCAGCATGCACTACGTCCGCCAGGGCGACCCGAAGGGCCTCGGCCACGCCGTCTCGGTCGCCGAGCAGCACGTCGCGGGCCAGCCGTTCGCCGTCCTGCTGGGCGACGACCTGATCGACCCGCGCGACCCGCTGCTGGCCCGGATGATCGAGGTGCAGCAGGAGCTCGGCGGCTCCGTCGTCGCGCTGATGGAGGTCGACCCCGCGCAGATCCACCTGTACGGCTGCGCCGCCGTGAAGAGCTCCGAGCTCGGCGAGGACGTCTTCCAGGTCATCGACCTGGTGGAGAAGCCCGACACCGCGGACGCCCCCTCCAACTACGCCGTCATCGGCCGCTACGTCCTCGACCCGACCGTCTTCGACGTGCTGCGCGAGACCCCGCCCGGCCGCGGCGGCGAGATCCAGCTGACCGACGCGCTGCGCGAGCTGGCCACCCGGGGCGAGTCCGACGGCGGCCCGGTGCACGGCGTGCTGTTCAAGGGCCGCCGCTACGACACCGGCGACCGGGCCGACTACCTGCGGGCGATCGTCCGGCTGGCCGCCGAGCGCGACGACCTCGGCCCCGAGTTCCGCACCTGGCTGCGGCAGTTCGTCAGCACCGAGATGCAGGGCTGATCCACCACGAAGGCGAGCGTGAGGCGATGACCGGGAAGCACGACCCCTGCTGCGAAGGGGCCGGCTCCCCGGCCTCGCCGCGCCTGTGGACCGTCGACGAGCACCTCGCCGACGTCCTCGCCGCGGTGGCCCCGCTGCCGCCCATCGAACTGCAACTGCTGGACGCCCAGGGCTGCCGGCTCGCCGAGGACGTGCGGGCCGACGACGACCTGCCGCCCTTCGACAACAGCTCGATGGACGGCTACGCGCTGCGCACCGCCGACACCGTGCGCGCCACCGGGCAGTACCCGTCGGTGCTGGCCGTGGTCGGCGACATCGCGGCCGGCGCCGCCGACCTGCCCAAGGTCGGCCCCGGCCAGGCCGCCCGGATCATGACCGGCGCCCCCGTCCCGCCCGGGGCCGAGGCGGTCGCCCCGGTCGAGTGGACCGACGGCGGCACCGGCACCGGGCGGGCCGCCGACGCGATGGGCGCACCCGTCGCGGACGAGGAGGTCCGGGTGCTGCGCCCGGTCGCCGAGGGCGCGCACATCCGCCGCCGGGGCAGCGACGTCACCGCGGGCGACACCGTGCTGGAGGCCGGCACCGTGCTCGGCCCGACCCAGCTCGGCCTGCTGGCCGCGATCGGCCGCGGCACCGTCCGGGTCGCCCCCCGCCCCCGGGTGGTCGTGCTGTCCACCGGCAGCGAACTCGTCCAGCCCGGCGAGAGCGCCGGACCGGGCCGGATCCACGACTCCAACTCCTTCACCCTGACCGCCGCCGCGATCGCCGCCGGCGCCGTCGCCTACCGGGTCGGCGGCGTCCCCGACGAGGCCGGCACGCTGCGCGCGGTGCTGGAGGACCAGCTCGGCCGGGCCGACCTGATCGTCACCAGCGGCGGCGTCTCGGTCGGCGCGTACGACGTGGTCAAGGAGGTGTTCGCCGACTACGGCGGTGTCGACTTCCGGCGGTTGCGGATGCAGCCGGGCAAGCCGCAGGGCTTCGGCCGGATCGGCGCCGGCCCCGGCGTGCCGCTGCTCGCGCTGCCCGGCAACCCGGTCAGCGCGTACATCTCCTTCGAGCTGTTCGTCCGCCCGGTGATCCGCACCATGCTCGGCGCCCCCGACGTGCACCGCCCGGTGGTGCGGGCGGCGACCACCGCGGCGCTGCGCTCCCCGGCCGGGCGGCGGCAGTTCCTGCGCGGCCGGTACCACCCGGCGGACGGCACCGTCTCCCCGGTCGGCGGCGAGGGATCGCACCTGGTCGGGGCGCTGGCCCGCGCCGACTGCCTGATCACGGTGCCCGAGGAGGTCACCGCGCTGCCCGCCGGGAGCGCCGTCGATGTGGTCCTTCTCACGGACTGACCGGGGCGGGGTTGTACGGTAGCGCGAGATTCGCACCGTGCCACTGGAGCCCTTCGTGACCGACACACCCCCCGGCGACCGCCTCACCCACGTCGACCACACCGGCGCCGCCCGGATGGTCGACGTCTCCGAGAAGGCCGCCACCACCCGGGTCGCGGTGGCGGCCGGCCGCGTCCGGGTCGCCCCCCGGGTGGTGGAACTGCTGCGCGGCGAGGGCGTCCCCAAGGGCGACGCCCTCGCGGTGGCCCGGATCGCCGGGATCATGGGCGCCAAGCGGACGCCCGAGCTGATCCCGCTCTGCCACCCCATCGCGCTCACCGGCACCACCGTCGACCTGGCCGTCACCGACACCGCCGTCGAGATCACCGCCACCGTCCGCACCGCCGACCGCACCGGCGTCGAGATGGAGGCGCTCACCGCCGTCGCCACCGCCGCGCTCACCGTCATCGACATGGTCAAGGCGGTCGACAAGGCCGCCGCGATCGAGGACGTCCGGGTGCTCAGCAAGACCGGCGGCAAGAGCGGCGACTGGCACCGCGGGGAGGACGCCAAGTGAGGGCGCTCGCCGTCACCGTCTCCAACCGGGCCTCGGCCGGCGTGTACGAGGACAGGGGCGGCCCGCTGCTGGTCGCCGGACTGCGCGCGATGGGCTTCGAGACCGACGGCCCGCAGGTCGTCCCGGACGGCGAGCCGGTCGAGGCGGCGCTGCGCGCGGCGGTCGCCGCCGGGTACGACGTGGTGCTGACCACCGGCGGCACCGGCATCTCCCCGCAGGACCTCACGCCCGAGATGACCGCCCGGGTGATCGACCGGCAGATCCCCGGCATCCCCGAGGCGATCCGCGCGCACGGCCGGGAGCAGGTGCCCACCTCCGCGCTCTCCCGCGGCCTGGCCGGCCTGGCCGGGCGCACCCTGGTGGTCAACCTGCCCGGCTCCACCGGCGGCGTCCGCGACGGCCTGGCCGTGCTGGCCCCGCTGCTGCCGCACGCCGTCGACCAGTTGGCCGGCGGCGACCACCCGCGACCCGCGGGCGGTGCCCACTGAACGCCGGCTGGCCCGTCGAACTGGCCGAGGGGGACGTCGTGCTGCGGCCCATCCGCCGCCGCGACCAGGCCGAGTGGCAGGAGGTCAGCCGCCGCAACCGGGACTGGCTGCGCCGCTGGGAGGCCACCGTCCCGCCCGCCCCGGCCGGCCGGGCCCCGCTGCCCCGCCCCACCTACCGGCAGATGGTCCGCTACCTGCGGGCCGAGGCCGGCGCGGGCCGGATGCTGCCCTTCGTGCTGCTCCACCAGGGCCGCCTGGTCGGCCAGTTGACGGTCGGCGGGATCACCTGGGGCTCGATGTGCTCCGCCAACATCGGCTACTGGGTGGACGAGGCGGTGGCCGGCCGCGGCATCATGCCCACCGCCGTCGCGCTCGCCGTCGACCACTGCTTCCACGACCTGGGCCTGCACCGGATCGAGGTGTGCATCCGCCCCGAGAACCGGCCCAGCCGCCGGGTGGTGGAGAAACTCGGCTTCCGCGAGGAGGGAATGCGCCCCCGCTACCTGCACATCGACGGCGACTGGCGCGACCACCTGGTGTACGCGCTGACCGCCGAGGAGGCCACCGACGGTCTGCTGCGGCGCTGGCAGGAGCTCAGGAACCGGCCCCCGCGGGAGAATTGAATGCGTGTTCGAATATAGATATCGATATGGCATCGGAGTCGTGCCGAGCCGTCACAAATACCGGCAAAATAGTCTGAGAATCAGCTTGATCACACGACACGCCGTGCCAAATTGCTGCAGCGCCTTCGCCCGCGCCCGTACCGTGTGAAACGTGAGCAGTAGCGGCCTTATCTACGCGGTCATCGTAGGGGCCTGGGCTGCCTATCTGGTGCCGATGTGGCTCCGCAGGCAGGACGAGCTCAACGAGTCGCGTCCGACGGAACGCTTCAGTACCGCGATCCGCCTGCTGGCCGGTCGATCGGCCATGGAGCGGCGCGCGGCCCGAGCCCTCGGCGACCAGACCGCCGACCAGCAGCACCCCGCCGGGGACGACCCGGACGGGGCGTTCGCCGATTCCGCGGCCGGCCCCGGGCCCGCCCCGGCGACCGGCCCGGCAGTCGACCCCGCGGACGTGGCCACCCGGCCCACCGCCTGGGACGACGCCGAGCCGGCCCCCGAACCCGCCCCCGAATCCGTCCCCGGGCCCGCCGCTCCGGCGAAGCCCGCCGAGAGCCGGGGCGAACGCGAGCGGGAGCGGGAGCGCGAGCGCGAGCGGGAGCACGGGGACCGGCGCTCCGCCGAGCGGCGGGCCCGACTGCTCGCCCGGCGGCGGCGGATGGTCACCATGCTGTTCCTCGCCTTCGCGCTCGGCGCCGTGGTCGCCGCGGTGGCCGGTTTCGCCTTCCTCTGGGTGCCCGCCGTCCCCGGCGTGCTGCTCACCCTCTACATCGGCCACCTGCGCCGACTGGAGCGGCAGCGCTACGAGGTCAAGTTCGACCGGACCAAGGCCGCCCAGGCCGCCGAGCGGCTGCGCGAGCGCGAGCGCGAACGGGCCGTCCGTCCGTCCGCCGCGCCGTCCGCCCAGTCCTCCGCGGCCCGCCCGGCGCCCGCCGACCCGGCCGGCGCCGACCCGGGCACCACCCGGGCGACCGTCCTGGCCGAGGCCACCGAGCACGAGGAGTGGGCCGACGGCGTCCGCGCCCGCGCCGCCGCCGGGCCGGACTCCTGGGAGCCCGTCCCCGTCCCGCTGCCCACCTACGTCACCGCCCCCGTGGCCCCCCGCACCAGCCGGGGCCTCGACCTCTCCGCCCCCGACACCTGGGACTCCGGCCGCCCCGCGACCCCGCTCTTCGACCAGTACGGCGAGCCCGGCCAGGCCGCCCAGCCGCCCGCCGCGGACTGGGGCACCCGCCCCCGCGCCGCCAACGAGTGACGCCGCACCCCCCGCCTCGTCCGCCCCGCCCCGCCCCGGCCGCAACGCTCCACCTGCGCCGGGGCGTTCGCACACCCGGGCAGCCCGCGGGCCGGCCGGAACGACCATGGTCACGAGTACCCCCGCAGAGGTGATAGAGTTCTTTCTTGTTGGGGCTGTGGCGCAGTCCGGTAGCGCACCTCGTTCGCATCGAGGGGGTCAGGGGTTCGAATCCCCTCAGCTCCACCAACAGAAATCCCGCCCGGGAAACCGGGCGGGATTTCTTGCGTTCCGACCCGGTGAGCCGTGAATACCGTGGCCGTTCTCCGGAAGGAAACCGTCCGGGGCTCCGAGTTCCTTGTTGACGGCTTATCAGTCACCAGGAGACGCGCGCGCTGACGACCGGCCGACGGCCGGGGGCGGATGCGGCGCGAATCGGCCCCGACGATGACGCTGGGCCGGCTGCGCGAACAGGGTCGGCTGCGCGAGCAGGGCCGGGTGTTCGCCGCCGCCCCGGAAGCGCTCGCCCGTGCCCGGCGGCACCTGGACGACGCCCCGGCCCACGAACCGTTCGCCGTGCCACTCCTGGAGAAGCCGTGGGCAACGCCGTCCGCGACGAGAAGAACAGGCGCCGGGCGATGATCGTTCGCGCCCTGGTCTCCACTGCCGTGACCCCGCTGTTCGTCGGCGGCGGCGGCCGGCGGCGGCCGGCGGCGGTCAGTTGCGCTCCTCCAAGGCCGCGATCGCCTCGGCCAGCCAGCGCTTCTCCTCGGTGCCCGTCGCGCGGGCGATGCGCAGCATGCCCTGCCGGAAGAGGTCCGGCGCCTCCTCGGCGCGCACCGGCTCGCCGTCGCGGTAGAAGAAGCTCGCCGGGGTGTCGAGGAAGACCTGTCGGCGGCGGAGGACGGCGGCCTGCTCGGCCGGGTCGGGGAGGTGCCGGAGGAACGAGAGCAGCGTGAAGAAGCGCTGCCCGTCGGTGATCTCGACCTCCTTGGGGTGCCGGAGCCGGGCCAGCAGGTCGGCCCGGCCCGCCTCGGTGAGGGAGAGGATCCGCCGGGGCGCCGCGCCGCTCCCGGGCTCGGTGTGCTGCTCGACCAGCCCCGCCTTCACCAGCCGGGCGATCGCCGGGTAGAGCGCGCCGTCACTGACCGGGCGGATGTGGCCGCTGAGGCCCTGGATGCGGGCCTTCAACTCGTACCCGTGCAGGGGCTCCTCGCAGAGGAAACCCAGAATCGACAGCTCCAGCACGCGGCCGAACCCCTTCCCGTTCGCTCCCGGTTCGCCCGGCCGAACGCACTTGCCCGTCCGGTACGGCCCATGCTACCTCTTTTCGCGGTACCTCTATTCGAGGTACAACGAAAAGAGGGGGACGCGGTCATGGGGGCAACGGAACACCGGCGCGAACTGGTGTCGCTGGCGTACCCGGTCTACTTGGAACTGCTCGCCGGTGTCACGGCCGGGATCATCAACATGGTCTGGGTGGCCCGGCTCGGCGGCGAGGCCGTCGCCGCGGTCGCCGTCGCCACCAACCTGGAGAACCTGCTGCTCGGCGTCATCCTCGTCGCCGGCTCCGGCACGACCGTGCTGGTCGCACGGGCCAGGGGCGCGCAGGACCCGGCCGCGGTGCGCTCCGCCGTGCGCGGCGGCTGGGCCCTGTGGGCGGTCGTCACCCCCGTCGTCGCCGTCGGCGGGTACCTGTGCCGCGAACCGCTCGCCCGGCTCGTGCTCGGCGGCGGCGAAGGCGGCGGGGACGGCGCACTGCCCCTCGCCGCCGGCTACTTCTCCATCGCCCTGCCGGGGATCGCGGTGTTCTTCGCGACCAACGTCGTCGACGGCCTCCTCAAGGGCGCGGGCGACACCCGCACCCCCATGAAACTCGCCCTGCTCGCCAACGGACTCATCCTCGCCCTGGACCCCCTGCTCATCCTCGGCTGCGGACTCGGAGTACGCGGCGCCGCCATCGCCACGGTGCTGGGCCGGACGGCCGCACTCGCCTGCGGAGCCGTCGCGCTGCGCCGCAACGCCCTCCTGCGCCAGGCCGCGAGGACGCCCCCGGGCCGGACGGCACCACTCCGTTCCGACGCCCGCGGGGTCGCCGCGACCGGCCTGCCCATGTCGGCCGACTTCGTCGTACGGATGACCGGCGCGCTCGCCCTCGTCGCCCTCGTCGCCCGGATCGGCGTCGACGAAGTCGCCGCCTACGGGATCGCGACCAAGGCCATGTACGTCGCGACCATGGCCTTCTACTCGGTGCGCCAGGCCGCCGCCATCCGCACCTCCCACCTGCTCGGCGCCGGCCACGACGCACGGCAGGCCGTCGGACGGCAGGCGCTCCTCCTCGGCGGAGCACTCGGGCTCACGGCCGCCCTGACCCTGCTCGCCGCCGGGCCGTGGGTCATGCGCGCCTTCGGCAGCGAAGGCCCGGTGGCCGAGGCCGGCACGCTCTACCTGCGCTGCCTGGGCCCGTACTTGATCCTGCTGGCCTGCTTCATCGCCCTGGGCGGCGTGTTCGAAGGCAGCGGCGGCAGCCCCGTCCTCGCCCGGATCACCACCTGCGGGGTGCTCCTCCAACTGGCACTCGCCTACGGCCTGTCGGGGGCCGGGCTCCCCGGCATCTGCGCGGCGATGGCAACGTCAATGGCCGTGCAGTGCACGGCCGTTGCCGTCATGTACCGCCGCGCGACACCCCGGACGGCCACCGGGGACCGGCGGGAGGACGGCGGCTCGCGGACTGCGCGAAGTGGGGTCGCCGTAGGATCGCCCGATGAGTGAGCACTACCCGTTCGAGGACGGCCGCAACGTCGCGTGGGTGCTGGAGGGGTTCGGCCCCGACGACCGGCTCCGCTCGTCCGTCACGCTGACACGCGAGCAGTACCTGCGGGTGCGGGCCCTGTTCGACCTCGACGACGGCGACGAGTGGATGATGGCCGGTGCGTACCCGGTACCGGCCGAGGCCCGGGGCCCGCTGCAGGCCGTCGTCGGGGAAGCCCTGTTCGATGCGGACGTGGACTACTTCCTCGGAGCCCACCAGGACCTCCCCACCGGGCTCTGGCCCCCCGCCGGGGTCTCCGGACCGTTCCCGGGGCCGATCCCCCAACCGTAGGACCGGCCGGTACGCCCGGCGACGGCTCCCCGGCACTCGCACCGGAAGTCGAACACCCCGCGGTTCGGCTGGCCCTGTCCGGCCTTGCTCGGCTGCGCGCATCGGCCGACAGGTCGCAATCCCCACGAGATGTCGTGAGCCCGGAGCCGGTCCGGTAGTTCGGCCTGCTCCCTGCCCCTGAAACGCAGAAGCCCCCGGAAGGACCGGGGGTCTACGAGGGCAAGATCCCGTGAGTGTTCTCCGGGAACACCGAGGGTCCTACGCCGTCATTTTGGCAGGGGCGCGGAGCGGTTGCCCGGTCAGGCAGTGGGGAGCTCGTCGGCCTGGACGGCGGTGACGAACGCGGCCCACGAGGCGGCGGGAAAGACGAGTACGGGCCCGGTCGGGTCCTTGCTGTCTCGTGTCGCCACGTCGTCGCTCAGGAAGGCGGCCTCGACGCATTGGCCGTTGCCGCTGCTGTACGAACTCTTCCGCCACGCGATCCCGGACATGTCCACCTTGTTCATGCTGGTACCTCCTCCCTACTGCATTTCCTCGGCCAGCGCGGAGATCAAGTCCACCGTGGCACCCGATGAGACCCGGGGGTGTGCCGGAGAACGCCGGACCCCAGGGCGACGAGCAGGGCCCCTGAAACGCAGAAGCCCCCGGAAGGACCGGGGGTCTACGAGGGCAAGATCCCGTGAGTGTTCTCCGGGAGCACCCAGGACCCTGCGCCGTCATTTTGGCAGGGGCGCGGAGCGGTTGCCCGGTCAGGCGGTGGGGAGCTCGTCGGCCTGAACGGCGGTGACGAACGCGGCCCACGAGGCGGTGGGGAAGAGCAGGGCCGGGCCGGCGGGGTTCTTCGAGTCGCGGACGGCTACGCCACCGCTGACGATCTGCGCGGTCTCCACACAGTCGTTCGCCTGAGCGCTGTAGCTGCTCTTGTACCAACCCCGAGCGGAGATCTCCGGCACGGCCATGTGCTCACCCTCTTGTTCGGTCTCGTGCTCACGCCCCCGCTGCGATGGCGGCGATCAAGTCCAGCGACTGAGCAGGGTTCAGCGCCGATGACCGTAGGTACTCGAAGACGAGCCCGTAGCTGTCCAGCTCTGTCGTCTGCTCCAGGTAGTGACTGCTTGTCAGCGTCTCCAAGAATACCGCGTCCGGGGTCGGGGAATCCGTGAGCCCGAACATCACGAACGCCCCGCAAGCCCCAGCGCTTGCGCCGATGTCGAGCGGGACGACCTGGAGCGTGACGTTGGGGAGTCGGGCTGCTTCGGCGAGGTGGCGGAGTTGTGCTTGGTGGACGTCTGCGCCGCCTACCGGGCACCTGAGTGCGGGCTCCCAGACGATTGCCCAGAAGCGGGCCGGGGCCGGTCGGGTCAGGACCACCTTGCGCTCCATGCGGAGCTTGACCAGCGGGTCGATGCGTTCCGGACGGACGGCAGCAGGATTCGCTTCCAGCATGGCGCGGGCGTAGTCCTCGGTTTGCAAGAGACCGGGCAGGACCAGGGGTTGCCAGGTCCGGATGTACCGGGCGTCCTCTTCCAGACCGAGGAAGTCGGTGTAGGTGGACGGAATCGTGTCGCCGTAGTCGTGCCACCAGCCGCGCTTCCTGCTGTCGCGAGCCAGTGCTTCGAGAACGTCGCGCGCCTTGGGCTCGGTGACGCCGTACAGATCGAGCAGGACGCCGAGGTCCAGCCGGCGGATGCCGACCGAGGCGGTCTCTATCCGACTGATCTTCGCGCGGGAGCACTTGAGGGCGTTCGCGGCGTCTTCGGTGCTCTTGCCCGCTGATTCCCGGAGCCGTCGAAGCTCCAGGCCCAGGCGGCGGCCGCGCACGGTCGGCCGTGGCTCCTCGGTCATGTTCGTTCCTCCCTTGGCCGTTCCAAGTCTTGCGCATGACGGTGCATCAGGTACGCGCGGATGAAATCTGCACAGTTGCAAGCATTGTGGTTGCGGTTCGCCCTGATGCAGGAGCATGCTACGAGATGTAGCCGTCGTCGCGACACAGCGTGACTCTGACGGTTCGTCAGCCGGGCATTCCCGTGCCCGTTCCCAGTTGCCGGGCTGCTCTCTGCGGCCCGGATCTCGGTTCCCGACCATGCCCGGAGGGGGCGTTGCCATGCCCGGAACGTTGGAGAAGCCGCCCGTGGTGGCGGGTGGTGGGCGTTCGTACTGGTTGCCGCGTCATCGGAGGTCGGTGGGGGTGGCGCGGGGGTTGCTGCGGGAGTTCCTCGCGGACCTGCCGGGTGGCGAACCGTACGCGTGGGGCGGGGAATTGGTGCTGAGCGAGTTGCTGGGGAACGCCGTGCTGCACGGGCGGACCTCGCCGGGGCGGCTGGTGTTCGTGCGGTTCGGGCTCTCGCCGGGCGGGTTGCGGGTGGAGGTGCACGACGCCGGGGCCGGGCGGCCGGTTGTCCGCGGGGCGGGTGCGGACGAGGAGCGGGGGCGGGGCCTGTGGCTGGTCGAGCAGCTCTCCTCGCACTGGGGGTGCGGGCCCCGTCCCCACGGGGTGGGCAAGGCGGTGTGGGCGGTCATCGCACCGGAAGGAGGCACGGCGTGATGGAGTCGGTCTTCCCGCACCCCGTGCTGGTGGACATCGAGGGGGTCACCAGGCGGGCGAGGTTCGCCCGCCTCTCGGACGCGATGGCCGCCGTGCGCACCAGCCTCGCCCGGCTGCCCCTGGAAAAGGAGCACGCGGCATACCTGGCCGAGCAGTTCGCGCCGGAGTCGGTCGGACGGCTGGGCGATCAGCTCGCCCGGATCGGGGCGGTCCGCGCCATCGCCTTCGTCGGCATGGACGTCCACGTGATCTACATCCGCCCGGCCCGGGAGACGGGCCAGTGACGGACGCCGCACACCGGGCCTGGGAGGGCGCCGCCAGGCTCGCCGAACTCGTCGGCTCGGAAACGAAGATCGCCGACGACCCGGAAGGCATCCGCATCACGGTCCGTCTCCGCCCCGAAGCGCCCGACGCCAACCACCGCGAAGTCCTCGACGTCCTGCGCGCCGCCGATCGCTTCGGCCACCGCCGCGCCGCCGACGGCACCGAACACCTCTGGGCCCTCTACCGGGCCTGACCGAGCCGGGACGCAGAGCGCGGGGAAGTGCAGTCGCCACCGGCCGGGCCACCCCGCAGCGTTCGGCAGGAAGAAGCAATTCGCCTGCCGGAAAGGGAAATTGATGGCCCATCGATGGGGTACCGGCGTACCGTCCGGCCATGGACTGGAGTGCTTGGCACGGCGGGTACGACGACCCCGGCTCCTGGCAGGCCCGGCGGTTGCGGGCCGTGCAGGAGAGGTTGCGGGAGGTGTTGGACGGGGCGCCGCCGGGTGGGGTGCGGGTGGTCAGCCTGTGTGCGGGAGACGGGCGGGACCTGCTGGGCGTGCTGGCCGGGCATTCGCGTCGGGGTGATGTCCGGGCCCGGCTGGTCGAGTTGGACGCGCGCAATGCCGGGGCGGCTCGGCGGCGGGCGGTGGAGACCGGTCTCGGGGCGCAGGTCGAGGTGGTGACGGGGGACGCCGCGCTGCCCGTCCACTACGCGGGGATGGTTCCGGCGGACGTGGTGCTGGTCTGCGGGGTGTTCGGCAACATCACCGATGCCGATGTGGAGCGCACCGTCCGGGCCTGTCGGGCGCTGTGCCGCACCGGGGGGACGGTGATCTGGACCAGGCACCGGGAGGTGCCCGACCTGGTGCCGCGGATCGGCGGGTGGTTCGCGGAGGCGGGGTTCGAGCAGCTCTGGCTCTCCGCGCCCGGGGTCGGCTACGGCGTGGGGGTGCACCGGTTCACCGGTGCGCCCGACGAACTGCGGCCCGAACAGCGGATGTTCGACTTCGTCGGGTACCCGGCGCTGCGCCCCGACCTCTGGCCGGAGGGCTGAGGTCCAGCCCTCCCCGAGCCTGAACGGCGGACGGTCGGCGGGCGGTCAGCGGACGGTCTGGAAGTCGGTGTTCCGGCTGTTCATCTCGACCTTGAGCGTGGTGTACCCCGGCTTGCCGTCGGCGGCGTGCTCGCTCCAGAACTGGCAGGTGAAGCCGGTGTCGGTCTTGAAGTCGTACGCCTTGGCGACCGGCATCTCCTGGCAGGCCAGCTTGCCGGCGCCGGTGTAGCCGGACTCCGGGCCGTACTGCTCGTACAGCTGGGCCTGGACCGTCTTGGCGACCAGCAGGCCCTTCTTCGGGGTCTTGGTGTAGGAGATGATCATGCTGCCCTCCTTGTACGAGTCGCTGATCTTCACCTCGTACGGCACCTCGGCGCCCTCGAAGGCGGCCACGCAGTGGCTGACCGCGCCCGCCTGCTGCGTGATGCCGTCCGGGCACTTCGCGGTGGTCTCGCCGGGCGTGTGGGCCTGCGCCAAGAGGTCCTCGCGCAGCGCGAACTCGACCTTCTCGACCAGCGGCGCACTGCGGTCGGGCGCCGGCGTGACCTTCAGCGCGTCACCGCTGGTGCTGTTGCGCAGGTACACGTCCGGCACCGGGCCGGTCACCGCCACCGGCAGCGCCGCACCGCCGTCCGGGGCGGGAGCGGCGGAGGAGGTGCCGGAACCCGAGCCGAGGACGGAGTCCGTGCCGGAACCCGAGCCGGAGTCGGAGCCGGAACCCGAGCCGGAGGAGCAGGCCGAGGTCAGCAGAACCGCCGCGAAGGCGCCGGCGAGGAGAGTCTTGGAGAGCCGCATGGGCGAGGACCATACCCGTCCTTTACCGCTACTTTGAAGTCCTGTCCGGGGGCTGGGAACGCACGGCGGGTGCCTGCCGGGCCCGCGTCGCTCCGCGTCGCTCCGCAGAGCGGTTCTCGGCATTCAGAACCCCTTACCCGCCACCCGCCCCCGTGAACCGTCCGGCCGCGGACTAGGGTCTGCCGCATGGCGAACGACCCCGGTTGGACCTGCACCTGCTGCGGTGAGCGGCACACCGAACTGCCGATGGCCTACCACGCCGAGGCGCCCGCCACCTGGGAGCCCGGGATGGCGGAGCGGGCGGACTGCGAGCTGACCCCCGACCAGTGCGTGATCGGGGAGCACTCGTTCGTCCGGGGGCTGGTCGAGATCCCGGTGATCGGCAGCGGCGAGGTGTTCGCCTGGGGCGTGTGGGTCTCGCTGAGCGAGCGGAACTTCGCACGGGCGACCGAGCTGTGGGAGAAGCCCGGACGGGAGTCCGAGCCGCCCTACTTCGGCTGGCTGTCCACCGAACTGCCGCTGTACGCCCCGTCCACGGTCAACCTGAAGACCATGCACCACACCCGGCCGGTCGGGCAGCGCCCGTACGTCGAACTGGAGCCCACCGGCCACCCGCTGGCCGTCGAGCAGCGCACCGGGATCACCGTGGAGCGCGTCCGGGAGATCGCCGAGGCGCTGCTGCACCCCGGGCGGGGGAGCGGGGTCAGGGGTGCAGGACGACCAGGCGGACGGTGGTGGCGCCGCCGTCCGGAGTCGTGACGGCGGTGCCGGACGGCTTGCCGAAGGTGAACACCCGGTGCCCGGCGCCGGCCGGGAACTCCCAGTCGACGTGGTCGCGGCGGCGCAGCACCGCGGTGTCGGCCAGGGCGGCCCCCGGGTCGGTGGCGGCCTCGGTGGCGTCCAGCGCGGCGAGGTAGTCGGCGGCGGCGCCGGACGGGGCGGTGAAGCGCAGGAAGAGGATGTCCGGGCCGGACACCGAGTTGTCGTCGCTGTAGTAGCGCACCCCGGTGGCCCCGGCGGGCAGCGTGACGCCGTAGTAGCGCAGCAGGGTGGCCAGGTTGCGCGGCCCGCCCAGGTTGGCGCAGTCGTACTGCCGGTAGGCGCGGGCGTCGTGCGGGTGCATCGGCCAGCAGTTGCCCCACGCCTTTCGGGCGCCGACCAGGCCGCCGCCGAGGACGAGCAGCCCGACCAGGACCCAGGTCAGCGGCCTGCGGTGCCAGGCGCGGACAGCGGACATGCCTACCCCCCGGTGCGTCGTCCCTCCGGACGGTGTTCCCCGGGACCGACGGTGCTTCCCGGGATCATAGACCGCTCGAACGCGGGGGCGAGGGACCCGGCCCGCTACCCCCGCAGCAGCAGCCGCAGCCGGGGCGCCAGCAGCGGCCGCAGCAGCCGGGCCACCGGCCGGGTGCACAGCAGCAGGGCCAGGCCCGCCGCGGCGGCGGTCAGCACCAGCTGCCCGGCCGCGGACGGCAGGAAGCCCCGCCGGTACCAGCCCCCGTGCACCAGCGCCAGCTGCGCGAACGGGTGCACCAGGAACGCCGCCGTGCCCGCCGCGCCGAGCGCCGCCCACCGGCCGGACCGGTCGGCCCGCACCGGCACCAGCGCCAGGAACAGCACGCCCAGCACCGCCCCCGCCAGGTTGATCCCCAGCGACACCAGCAGCCAGCGCGGGTACCCCGCGTGCAGCCCGGCCGCGCCCGCGCTCCGGTAGAACCAGGCCGCGTCCAGCCGCGGCACCAGCCAGTACGCGGCCGCGCCGGCCGCCCCGAACACCGGCAGCGCCGCCGCCCGCAGTCGCCGGTCGCCGCGCGGCGCGAGCACCCGGCGGCGTTCCAGGGTCAGCCCGGCGACGAAGAACGGCAGCAGTTGCAGCGTCCGCCCGATCGACAGCTGCGGCGTCAGGGGCAGCGCCCCCGCCAGCAGCGAGACGGCGACGGCGGTGCTCAGCGGCGCGCGCAGCCGGTGCCAGAGCGGGGCGCTCAGCCGCCACAGGAACAGCGACAGCAGGAACCAGGTCACCCAGACCGGGGTCAGCGGGTCCGGCGCGAACCCGCCGCCGTCCAGCCGGGCCGCGTACGCCCCCAGCAGGGTGGTCCACAGCAGGTACGGGGCCAGGACGCCGCCGAGCAGCCGGGAGAGCTGGTCCGGGCGGCCGGTGAAGGAGCGCGAGAACCAGCCGGAGACGAACACGAACACCGGCATGTGGAACGCGTACACCAGCAGGTAGCAGGCGTGCAGCACCCGGTGGCCCGGCGCCCGCACCAGCGGCTCCCAGAAGTGCCCGCACACCACCAGCACCGTCGCCAGCAGCTTCGCGCGGTCGAAGAACCCGTCGCGCGCGCCGGGGGCCGGGGCGGCGCGGGTGCGCGCGGCCGGGGGTTCGGTGAGCACGGGACCCTGAGGGGAGGAAGGGAACTGACGGGGCGTCAGGATTCTACCGGGTGCGGTGTGCCGGATTCGTCCCGGGATGTCACCGCGCCCGGCGGTGGAGGGGGTCGGCGGGTGGAAGGTGGTGCACCCATGTGTCGGAGGTGGAGGAAATGTAATGGTGCTAACCCGTGCTCGTACCGGTCGGAGGGCGCTTCTAGGCTGATGCTTTGCCCAGCCATGAAGATGACCGAGGGGGATGAATACGCAATGGGGGCCTACTTCCGCGTCGAAGTCGACGATCTCTCCAAGCTGATGCAGCGGATGAGGGACAGTCAGCAGGACATGCGCGAGGCGTTGCACGCCATGAAGGAAACCGGTCCGAAGACGACCGGCAGCAAGGACCTCGACCACGCCTGCGACGACTTCAACGACAGCTGGCAGGACGCCATCACCCGGATAACCCAGGGCGTCGAGGCCCTGGAGGAGAAGCTCGACCAGACCTGCAAGAACTACTCGGAGACCGACCAGGCCATCCGCGACATGTTCAGCGGGGCAGCGGCATGAGCGGCGACTTCTTCTCCTACGTCGTCGGCCACGACCCCGACTTCCCGGCCCTGGGCTTCAACCCGGCCCCCGGCAACCCCGACAACGTCGACGGCCTGGTCGGCAAGCTCAACAAGGCCGCCAACGCGATGGACAACGCCCACCGCACCCTCGTCGAGGTCGGCCGCGGCGGCAGCATCTGGGAGGGCGACGCGGCCCAGGCGTTCTCCGGCAAGATCGGCGAACTGCCCGGCTATCTGGAGGACAGCGTCGACGCGATGCGCCAGGCGTCCTCCGCGCTCAACAGCTGGCGCAGCCAGCTCTCCTCCTACCAGGACACCGCCCGCCGGTACGAGGAGGAGGCCCGGTACGCCAAGGACCGCCTGGAATCCGCGAAGAAGAGCCGCGAGCAGGCGTCCGACCGCTACGACAAGGCGTCCGACAACCCCGCCTTCATGCTGATCGGCCGGCACTTCGACGACCAGGCCACCTTCACCCAGGCGCAGAACCAGATCGACTCCGCCAACGCCGAGTACCAGGCCGCCGGAGACGCGCTGGAGAAGGCCAGCCGCGACCTCCAGGCCATCGAGGACGAGCTGGAATCCATCGTCAAGCAGGCCAAGGAGCTCTACTTCCACCACCAGGACGACGCGGGCCGCACCTCGAAGGCGCTGCGCCGGGCCAACCAGAACGCTCCCGACATCAGCACCTGGGAGAAGATCGGCAACAAGTTCAAGGACATCGGCAAGTCCATCAAGAAGTGGGCCACCGACCACGCCGAGACCCTCAAGAAGATCGGCGACATCGCCAGCGGCATCTCCGGCGTGCTCGGCATCGCCTCGCTGGCCACCGTGTGGTGCCCGCCGCTGTCGGCGGCCCTCGGCGTGGCCTCGGCCGGCGCCTCCGCGGTCGCGCTCGGCGCCCACGGCATGGCCAAGCTCGGCGGTGCGGACATCAGCCTGATGACCCTCGCGGGGGACGCCATCGGGGCCGTCCCGTTCGGGACCGGCGCCTTCAAGGCGGGCAAGGCGGCCAAGACCGCGATCACGGGCGCCAAGGCGGTCACCAAGGGCGGCCAGGTGGTGACCGAGGCGGTCGCCCCGGTCATCGTCAAGGGAGCGGGCTTCGTCGCCAACGGCGGGAAGGTCGCCTCGGCGGTCGGGCAGAACGTCGTCAAGGTCGCCGCGGAGGGCGGCATCATGCACAAGGCGCTCGGCCTCGCGGTCACCAAGACGCCGTTGCGGAACTTCGCCCTCATCCACGAGACGGGGGAGCTGGCCGGGAAGCTGTCGGTCAAGTCCCTGTGGTCGACCATTCCCCAGGGTGCGGTCAAGGCATACGGCCTGGCCGTGCACGCGCCCAACCTCTACCACCAGGTGACCGGATCATGACGACAGAACACACGCCGACCGGCCCCGAAGCGGCCGACCAGGGCCCGACCGGCCCCGCCGCAGAGGAGCCGGTCGACGGACCGGTCGTCTACTGGGACGTTCCCGTCCTCTTCCACTCGCTCGGCCTCGAACTGCCGGAGGAGGAACGGGAAGCGCACCTCGCCGAGGTGGCCCAGGAGATCTGGAGCGGCGGCACCGACTTCCAGCGCGAGACCGTGGCCTCCTGGTACCGGGACATCGCGCGGGACGCCGCCGAGTCCGGTGCCGTCTACTGCGGCTTCCTGCTCGGCGTCCTCGACGACGGCCGGATCAGCACCGGCAGCCTGGTCATCCAGAGCGAACAGGCCGACACCCAGGACGCCGACGCCGTGGCCGCCGCGATCGAGGAACTGCTCTCCAACGACCCCGCCAACGAGGTCTTCACCGTGGACGCCCCGGTCGGGCCGGTGGTCGTCGCCGCCTACGGCGCCATCAACGAGTTCGACGACGGCGAGGGCAACCGGGCCAAGCTCGAACTCGCCGAAGCCACCGCGTACATCCCGGTTCCGCAGGTCGACACCCTGGTCACCATGACGATCAGCACGCCCATCCTGAAGGAGTTCTCGGACTACATGGCAGCCCTGGCCACCGTGGTGGAGAGCGTCGCCCTCGTCCGCCCCGGCGAGCAGCGCACCGCGCCGGTGCTCAGCCAGGAATCGGCCAGCCGGATCACGGAGATGTTCGGGTGAGCACCGTGCACCCGCCGGCCCCGCCCGGCCTCGACACCGGCCCGCTGCCCGCGCGCGGGGTGATCGGGCTGCAACTGCAGTTCTGCCTGCAGTGGATCTGGCTGCCCTTCCGGGTGGCCCTCCACCTGCTCAACAACATGCCCAGCGGCGACTGCGCGGCCGACGGGCACGGTGTCGGCAAGTTCGTCCTCACGCCGAGCCGGTACCGCCTCGAACGCAGCGGCACCCGGGAGGAGTGGGAGGCGTGGGCCGAGCGGGCCCTGGACCAGGGCCTCACCAGCGCGATGGCCGGTGTGGTGGGGTACGTGAGCCACAACAACAGCACCCGCGGCAAGTGGAAGTACAAGGGGGACATGCTGGTGCCCGAGACCACCATCCGCAGGCGCTACTACCGGGGCATCGGCCCCGGAGGGCTCGCCGTGCTGGCGGCCCGCCGCGGCTGGCAGGTCGACTGGAGGTACGTGGGGCAGAAGGAGCTCCGCCTCTTCCTGCCCCCGCGGGAGGGGTCCGCATGAGCGCCTGGCACCCGCCGGCCCCGCCCGGCCTGCACACCGGTCCGCTGCGCAAGCGCGGGATCGTCGGACTGTGGCTGCAGTTCTGCCTGCAGTGGTTCTGGCTGCCCGTCTGGTTCTTCCTGAACGAGGGCGAGTTGGGGGCTGTCCTCACCCCGAGCCGGTACAGACTCGAACGGCGCGGCACCCGGGAGGACTGGGAGGCGTCGCTCGGGAAGACCCTGGACAAGGTGATCCCGGAAGCGCAGAGGCTCGTGCGCGTCCGGCAGGAGGCGAACGAGAGCGGCAAGTACCCGTTCGCCTTCGTCGGCCCGCTGCTGGTGCCCACGATCACGCTGTCCAGGAGTTCCTACCGGGGCATCGGTCTCGAAGGGCTCGCCGCGGTCGCTGCCCGGCGCGGCTGGCAGGTGCGCTGGGAGACGGCGCGCTTCCAGTACGTCGGCCTGTTCCAGGCGGAGGCCCAGCCGCAGCAGCCGCAGCCGCAGGGGTACCAGCAGCCGCAGCACCAGCAGCCGCAGGGATACCAGCAGCCGCACTCCTACCAGCAGCAGTACCCGCAGTCGTACCAGCAGCAGCCCAACCCCTACCAGCAGTAGTCCGGCCGGCGGGGGTGAGCCGTCAGCGGGCCCGGTCCTCCTCGAACGGCTCCCGGTGGAAGCGGAACCGGGCCCGCGGCGGCTCCACGTGCAGCATGAACTCGGCCACCGGGCCGTCGGGGGAGTGCAGGGTGCAGGCGTCCTCCAGCGGGCCGTAGACGCGTTCCCAGCCCTCCCAGTCCTCGGCCTCGGCCAGCCGGTGGCACTCGGCGAAGCCCGGGGCGAACTCCGGCCAGGCCGGGCCGGGGCGGAATTCGCCCTCCAGCCAAGGCATGTCCACCTCGTCGACCAGGATCTCGCCGACCGGTTCGGTGCCGCGCAGCAGGCGCCAGGTCTCTCGGGCGGACGGGGGCAGCGGGGGCAGCGGGGGCATCGGGTGCTCCGGGGGTGCGGTCGGCGGCGTCAGGGCGGCGCGCGGTGGGTTCACTCGGACGGGTGGATTGCGGAATCCGGGCGGCCCAGTGGGGTACGGGTGACCGCGGGCCCCTGGGCTCGTTAGGCATCGCGCCGAACTCTGTCGACGAACACCTTAGGGGCGGGACCCAGTGGCTCAGCCGTTCGAACTGCCGGACTTCTACGTGCCGTACCCGGCCCGGATCAACCCGCACTACGAGGAGGCGCGGGTCCACACCAGGGAGTGGGCGCGGGACTTCGGCATGCTGGAGGGCTCGGGCATCTGGGAGGAGCACGACCTCGACTCGCACGACTACGCGCTGCTCTGCTCCTACACCCACCCGGACTGCGACAGCGAGGCGCTGAACCTCGTCACCGACTGGTACACCTGGGTCTTCTTCTTCGACGACCACTTCCTGGAGATCTTCAAGCGCACCCTCGACCGCGAGGGCGGCAAGGCGTACCTGGACCGGCTGCCCGCCTTCATGCCGATGGACCTCGCGGACGGCTACCCGGAGGCCACCAACCCGGTCGAGGCCGGCCTGGCCGACCTGTGGCAGCGCACCGTCCCGCACATGTCGGCCCACTGGCGGGCCCGGTTCGCCGAGTCGACCAGGAACCTGCTGAACGAGTCGCTCTGGGAGCTGTCCAACATCAACGAGGGCCGGGTCTCCAACCCGGTCGAGTACATCGAGATGCGCCGCAAGGTCGGCGGCGCCCCCTGGTCGGCCGGCCTGATCGAGTACGCGGCCAACGCCGAGGTGCCCGAGTCGGTGGCGCACTCCCGGCCGCTGCGCGTCCTGCGGGACGCCTTCTCGGACGGCGTGCACCTGCGCAACGACCTGTTCTCGTACGAGCGCGAGATCGGCGAGGAGGGCGAGCTGTCCAACGGCGTCCTGGTGCTGGAGACCTTCCTCGGCTGCTCCACCCAGCAGGCCGCGGAGGCCGTCAACGACCTGCTCACCTCCCGGCTCCAGCAGTTCGAGAACACCGCGCTCACCGAACTCGCCCCGCTGGTCGTCGAGCACGCGCTGGGCCCGGAGGAGGTGGCCCGGGTCCTGGCCTACGTCAAGGGCATGCAGGACTGGCAGTCCGGCGGCCACGAGTGGCACATGCGCTCCAGCCGGTACATGAACGGCGGCGGCGCGGCCGCCCCCGCCACCGGCCCCCGGGGCCTGGGCACCTCCGCCGCCAACATCCGCCTCGCGGCGGGCATCCGCGGCCTGCGCAGCTTCGTCCACACCCCGCCCCGCGGGGCCGGCCCCGCGCCGCTGCCCGACTTCCCGATGCCGTACCCGCTCACGCTCAACCCGCACCTGGACGGCTCCCGCGAGTACGTCGTCCGCTGGGCCCGCGAGTTCGGCCTGCTCGACCCGGAGCCCGGCGTCCCCGCCTCCGACGTCTGGGACGAACGCAGGCTCCGCGACTACGACTTCGCGCTGTGCGCCGCGGGCATCGACCCGGACGCCACCCCCGCCGAGCTCGACCTCTCCTCCGCCTGGCTGACCTGGGGCACCTACGCGGACGACTACTACCCCGCGGTCTTCGGCCGCTCCCGCGACCTGCTCGGCGCGAAGGCCGCCAACGAGCGGCTGCACGCGCTGATGACGCTGGACGGCAGCCTCCCGTTCGCCCCGCGCAACGCGCTGGAGTCCGGCCTCGCCGACCTCTGGCGGCGCACCGTCGACCCGTTCGACCAGGCCGCCCGGGCCAAGTTCCGCAAGGCCGTGGGGGACATGCTCGACAGCTGGCTCTGGGAGCTCGCCAACACCGCCCAGAACCGCATCCCGGATCCGGTCGACTACATCGAGATGCGCCGCGCCACCTTCGGCTCCGACCTGACGATGAGCCTGGCCCGGCTCGGCCGCGGCGAGGCCGTCCCCGACGAGGTCTACGCGAGCGGCACCCTGCGGGCGATCGAGAACTCCGCGGCGGACTACGGCTGCCTGGTCAACGACCTGCACTCGTACCGGAAGGAGACCGGGTACGAGGGCGAGTTCCACAACCTGGTCCGGGTGGTGGAGAACTTCTTCTCCTGCGACCACCCCGTCGCCGTCGCCGTCGTGGCCGACCTGATGGCCTCCCGGCTCAGCCAGTTCGCGCACGTGGTCAAGGGCGAACTCCCGCTGCTCAAGCACGACTTCGGCATCGAGGGGGAGGCCGAGCAGGCCCTCGACGGGTACGTCCGCGAGCTGGAGGACTGGATGGCCGCCGTCCTCAACTGGCACCAGCGGTGCGACCGTTACACGGAGGACGTGCTGCGCCGGCACTTCGCCCCGAAGACGGCCCTCCCGGCGGAGCTGGGCACCTCGGCGATGCGGATCCTGGAGACGATCGGCCGCTGAAACGCCGGAACGGGGGCCGGGGAAGGATCCCGGAGCCCCCGTCCCGGTGAGCGGGTGCCGTTACTGCCAGCTGTCCTGCCGCGGCTGCGCCGGGGGCGCCTGGTGCGGGACGGGCGCCGGGGCCGGGCGGTGCGGCTGGTGGCGGTGGCCCCGCGGGTGGCGGGTGAGGGTGTAGCCGAGCACACCGGCCAGGGCGGCCAGCACGCCGCCGGAGACGGTCCACCACCAGCGGGTGTTCCAGCCGGAGAAGAGGTCCGAGTACCAGTGGCCCTCCTCCTCGGCGGGCGCGGCCGCGTACGTCGCGCTCGCGCTCGGCACCGGGGTCTGCGCCGCGGCGGCCGCCGTCGCCCCGGCGTTCACCGGCGGCACCAGCGGGGCCTTGAGCGAGCCGCCCTCGGGCTGGGCGTCGTCCGCGCCGCCCTTGGTGGCGACGTGCACGTGGACGGTGGAGGCCAGGCCGAGGTCGGTCTGCGGGATGTCCGTGCTGGACAGCCGGACGTAGTACGTGCCGGGCAGCGGGTCGCCGGACCAGGGCTCGGCCCAGGAGCGGATCTGCCGCAGCGTGCAGCTCAGCTCCACGGTGGCCGCGCTCTGCTCGGCGGTGCCGTTCTGCGGCCCCGCGGTGCAGGACTGCCGGCGGCGCAGGCCGTCGAACAGCTCGACCGTCCAGGTCTGCGGGCCGTGCCGGTCCGCGGCGTCCGGCAGGGTGACCTTGACCTGGACGGTCGGGGTCTGGCCCTCGGCGGCCGGGAACGCCCAGTACAGGTAGTCACCGGTGGAGACCGGGACGTCCGCGTCCTGGCCGGAGGCCAGCGTGGTCGCGGTCAGGAAGCTGGTGCCCACCGAGTCGACCACCGGCTTGGCGGTGCCGGAGGCCGACGCCGACGGCGAGGCGGACGGGGACGCGGCCGAGGCCGTCGTCGGGGCCAGCAGGAGCAGGCCGGTGAACGCGGCGGCCGCGGCCGCGGCGGTGCGGAAGGTGCGCATGGTCAGTTCTCCCGCCAGACCGAGATCCGCCAGCGTGCCAGCCAGCCGAAGACCAGACCGGCGAGCAGGCCGGCCAGGGTGAGGACGCCGAGCAGGATCCAGCCGCGGCCCAGGCCCATCGCGGGGCCGTCCGGGGCCGGGGAGGCCGCCGCGACGTCCACGGTCAGCTCCAGCGGCAGACCCGGGTCGGCCTGCACGGCCGCCTGCGGGGCGAAGGAGTTGCTGACCACCAGGCACACCGTCCGGGCGCCGGCGGTGGAGCCCGAGCCCTTCGACGGGGACGCCGAGGCCGGGGCCGCGTCGGAGTCGTCCTCGGCGGCGGACCAGCGCACGCCGGTCGACGCCACGTCGGTGCGGCCCGAGCCGGCGTCGCTGCCGCGCACCAGCTCCTGGCCGCCGCTGTCGGTGGCCTGCAGCAGCACCCCGTAGTCCCGGGCGACGGCCCGGTCCGGGGTGACGCTGACCGAGGCGCGCAGCTCCTCGCCCGCCTTCACCGGCACCCGGTACACCCGGTGCTCGGAGAACTTCTCCCGGTCGGTGTACACGCCGGGGGTCAGCACCGGGGCGTCCGCGCACGTGTCGGCGCCGGCCACCTGGGCCGGGGCGACGGTGTGGGTGTCCTGGGCGCGCTCGACCAACTGCTTGACGCGCTTGGTCAGCTGGTCCTGGCTGCGCACGTCGGTGAAGGTGCCGCCGGTCGCGTTGGCGATGCAGATCAGCTGCTGCCGGGTCTTGTCGTCGTGCGCCAGGCCGAGGGTGTCGACCACCAGGTGGATGCCCTGGCTGGCCAGTTCGCGGGCCACGTCGCACGGGTCCGGCGGGGCGCAGGTGTCCTCGCCGTCGGTGATCAGCACGATCCGGCGGGTGGTCGGGCCGGTGCCGAGGTCCTGGGCGGCGGCCCGCAGCGCGATCCCGATCGGGGTCCAGCCGGTCGGGCGGACGGTGGCGACGGCCGTCTTGGCCTCCACCTTGTTCGTCTTCCCGACGGGGTAGAGCTGCTGGGTGTCCTTGCAGCCCTCCTTCTGGTCGTTGCCCGGGTAGGTCGCGCCGAGGGTGCGGATGCCGAACTCGGTCTCCTCCGGCAGCGCGTCGATGACCTCCTTGATCGACTGCTGGGCGACCTCCATCCGGCTCTTGCCCTGGATGTCGATCGTGCGCATCGATCCCGAACCGTCCAGGATCAGGTCGACCTTGGGCGCCTCGGTCGGGGTGGTCGCGGCGGGCGGGGCCCCGGGCTCGTCGGCCTGCGCGGGGAAGGTGCCCAGCCCGGTGGCCACGACTATCGTCAGGGCCCCGAGCAGGGCGGCCGCGCGAGCCGTCCGTCGTGGTGTAGTGGGTGTGATCACCCGCCGATCCTAGGGCGTGTCAGACGATTCCCGCCGGGCGGTCGACGCCGGAGCACGCCCCTCGCCGGCTTGTCGTCAGTCACCTATGCTCCGCATGGATTTCTTCCTCCGCACCGCCGAGGCACGCCCTCCAACGCCGCCCGCTGATCCGACGGGAATCGTCAGACGCGCCCTGGGGCCCGTCAGTTCGAATCACCCAACGCGGGTGGTGGGCGGGCGCCTACCCTGAACGCACGGACAGGGCGGGGGAGGAGAGCGGATGACGGTGCGTCTGGCCGGGGTCGGCAAGCGCTACGGGCGCAGCGGCCGGTGGATCCTGCGGGACGTCGGCCTGGTGCTCCCGCCGGGCGGGATCGTCCGGGTCGAGGGCGCCAACGGCACCGGGAAGTCCACCCTGTTGAAGCTGCTGGCGGGCGTCGAGCGGGCCGACCGGGGCACCGTCGAGGTCGCCGGCAGCCGGGCCTACGTGCCCGAACGCTTCCCGCCCGCACTGCCGTTCGGCGCCCGCGACTACCTCCGCCACCTGGCCCGGGTGCGCGGCCTGGGTGCCGAGCAGGGCCGCCGCCGGGCCGACCACTGGCTGGAGCGCTTCGGCATCACCGGGTACGCGGACACCCCGATCGGCCGGCTCTCCAAGGGCACCTGCCAGAAGGTCGCGGTCGCCCAGGCCCTGCTCGCCGAGGCCGACCTGCTGCTGCTGGACGAAGCCTGGACCGGGCTCGACCAGGCCGCCCGCGGCGAGTTGGACGCGGCCGTCGCCGAACGGGCCGCCGCCGGCGGGCTGGTGGTGTTCGTCGACCACGACCCGGGCCGGCTGGCCGGGCTCACCACCGCCGGACACCTCGTCAAGGACGGCGCCCTGCACGGCGTCCCGGTCGCCGCGGCCGGGCCGGACGGCCCCCGCACGGTGATCGTGGTGCGCGCCGAGCGCCTCCCCGCGCACCTGCCCGGCAACCCCGGGCGCGAGCCGCTCGCCGACGGCGCCGTCCGCCTGGAGGTGGCCGCCGTGCACTCCGACACCCTGCTGCGCAGGCTGCTCAACTCCACGCCGCCGGTGCACGTCCACAGCGTGGCCGCCCCGGAGCCCACCGAAGGAGAACGGCCGTGACGCTGCGCGTGCTGACCCGGTACCACCTGGAGCTGCTGGTGCGCTCGCAGCGCTGGCTCGCCCCCGGGCTGGCGTACGTGGTGGTGCTGGGGCTGGGCCTGTCCGGCGGGGACGACACGGCGGGGGCGGCCGCCTTCTCGGCGGGCCTGCTGGTGCCGGTGGCGGGCTGGCTGGTGCGCGCCGCGGTGGGGGCGGAGCCCGCGCAGTCGCGGGCCTGCCTGGTCGCGGCGGCGGGCTGGCCGCGGGTGCACCTGGCGGCGCTGCTGGCGGCGGTGCTGGCCGGGCTGGGCCTGGGCCTGGCGGGCCTGGCGGCGGCGGTGCTGCTGGGCAGCGGCGGTTCGGGCGCGGCGGTCGCCGCCGGGGCGCTGGCGACGGTGGTGTGCGTGCTGTCGGGGGCGGCGGTGGGGGCGCTGTGCAACCGCCCGGTGGTGACGGGGGCGTACGCGGTGCCGCTGGGCCTCGGCGGGGTGGTGGCGGTGCTGCTGGTGCCGGGCTCGCCCGCGAACGCGGTGGTGCGGGCGCTGGTGCTGGGCGCCCGGGGCGCGCTGAGCGTGCCGTGGTGGACGCTCCCGGCGGCGCTGGTGCTCGCGGCGGCCTGCTGCTGGGCGGCGGTGGCGGCCGCGGTGCGGCGCGGCGACTGAGCGCCGGGCCCGCCGGCCGGAAACGGACACACCGACCAGATCGGATGAAATCCGGCGAATTCTGGTTAGGGTGCTGGAGGACGTGCCCGAAGCCTGTCGGAAGGAAGCCCGCCGTGAGCAACCTGTTCGCGATCGCCTACCCGGATGTCGCCACCGCGCAGAAGGTCCGTGACGAGCTGATCGGGCTGCAGAAGCAGAAGCTGATCGACCTGGAGGACATCGTGGTGGTCGAACACCGCGAGGACGGGAAGATCAAGCTGCACCAGGCGGTCTCCAACACCGGCATGGGCGCCGCCTCGGGCGCCCTGTGGGGCGGCGTGATCGGCCTGCTGTTCTTCATGCCGTTCCTGGGCGCGGCGGTCGGCGGCGCGACCGGCGCGGCGGTCGGCGCCTCCACCGACACCGGTGTGGACGACAACTTCATGCGCCAGCTCGGCGAGAAGCTGGAGCCCGGCAACGCCGCGGTCTTCGCCCTCGTCCGCTCGGCCACCCAGGACAAGGTGATCCCGGCGGTCGCGCAGTTCGGCGGCCAGCTGATCCAGACCTCGCTGAGCCACGAGGAGGAGGAGCACCTGCGGGAGATCGCCAAGGCGGCGTACCCGGCGTCCACGCTCTGACCCACCCACGGAC
>NZ_JBHUWH010000025.1:0-34472 GCF_042670125.1 Kitasatospora sp. NPDC057198
GCTTTTGTGTGTTGGCGGGGGGGCTGGTTTTGTTTTAACTCCCCCGGGGGCCCCCCCCGGGGGGGGTGCGGGGGGGGGGGGGGCGGTTTGGCCGCGTCCGGGTGCCGCGGGGGCCCCCCCCCGCCGAAGGGGTCGCGAAGGGATCGCGGAGGTGCGGCGAAGGGTGCCGGTGGGGTCAGCCGTTGACCCGGGCGCCGGGCGCGTGCACCGCGGCGGCGTTGCTCAGGCCGGCCTCGCAGCCGCCGGGGCCGGCCGACAGGCGCACGGCGCCGATCGGGAGGCGGGTGCCGCAGGCGATCCGCAGGCCGGCGGGAAGCTCGTTCTCGGCCTCCAGGACGGCGCCGTCGCCGATCACCACGCCGTCCAGCGCGCAGCGCTCACCGATCTCGGCGTAGGCGCCGACGATGGAGTCCTTGATGTACGCACCGGCCTTGATCCGGGCGCCCGGCAGCACGACGCTGCCCTCGACGATGGCACCGGCGGCGATCGCCGCGCCCTTGGAGACGACGGTGCCGGAGCTCAGCACGGCGGCCGGGTCGACGTCCGCGCCGGGCAGCAGCAGGGCCTCGCCGGTGGGGCCGGGGACGGCCGGGGAGTCGACCTTGCCGAGCACCAGGTCGGCGGAGCCGCGGACGAACGCGCCGGGGGTGCCCAGGTCGAGCCAGTACGAGGTGTCGACGACGCCGCGCAGCAGCGCGCCGGTGGCGAGCAGCTCGGGGAAGGTCTCGCGCTCGACCGAGACCTCGCGGCCGGCCGGGATGCGGTCGATGACCGAACGGGTGAAGACGTAGCAGCCGGCGTTGATCTGGTCGGTGACGATCTGCTCGGGCGTCTCGGGCTTCTCCAGGAAGGCGAGCACCCGGCCGTCCTGGTCGGTCGGGACGAGGCCGAAGGCGCGCGGGTCGGCCACCCGGGTGAGGTGCAGGGTGACGTCGGCGCCGGAGTCGCGGTGCCCGTCGCGCAGGGCGGCGATGTCCAGGCCGGAGAGGATGTCGCCGTTGAAGACCAGCACCGGCTCGTCCGGGCCGCAGGTCAGGCCGGAGGCGGCGTTGCGGATCGCGCCGCCGGTGCCCAGCGGCTCCTCCTCGGTGAGGTAGACCAGCTCGATGCCGTACGGGCTGCCGTCCTGGAAGTGGTCGACGAACACGTCGGCGAGGTAGGAGGTGGCGAGCACGACCCGGGTGACGCCGGCGGCGGCGGCGCGGGCCAACTGGTGGGCGATGAAGGGAACGCCCGCCACTGGCAGCATCGGCTTCGGCGTGTGGGTGGTCAGCGGGCGGAGCCGGGTGCCCTTGCCGCCGACCAACATGATCGCCTGGGTCATGTGATGTCTCCCATGGTCGAGTTCCGGCGACCCGGCGTGACAGGGTCCGGTGCACTCGCTCGGTGAACTGGTCGAGGCAGCATGACACGGCCCTCGACGGAACCGGTATTGTCCCCCGGCTCCGCCGCATACTCTATTTGCCCGAACAGCGTCCGAGCACCACTCCCCAGGTCGATCCGGTGTGCGAATCGGCGCGTCGGGCTACGGCAGCAACCAGGAGTGCTCCGCGGCGGTTCCCGAGTCGGCTCCGCCGGAGCCCTTCAGGGCGTCGACGGCCTCCGCCGGGAGCGCCTGGTCCCAGATCTGGACGTTCGAGATCGCGCCGTTCCAGAAGTCCGTCCACTGGGACTTGTAGCGGACCCGGCCGAACTGCAGGCCGCCGGTGGTCTGCCAGATGCCGCTCACCCGGGTGGTCTGCTGGGGCACGCCGTCGACGTACAGGGTGATCTTCTTCTCGGCCGCGTCGTAGACGCCGGTGAGCAGCGTCCAGCGGCCGGTGGTGGCGGGGGAGGTGCTGAACGCCTGGAAGGTGGTGCCGTCCTGGGCCCCGGCGGCGCTCTGCACCTTGAACACCCACTGGTTGCGGGAACCCCAGTAGTCGCGGCCGAGGTAGAACGAGTAGTAGGTGTCGGTGCCCTGGGTGACGACGGCGCGCCCGCCGGTGGGGGCGTCGTTGCGGACCATCGCGGAGACCGTGAACGAGCGGGTGGTGTCGACCAGCGGGGCCTGGCTGTCCGCCCAGCCGGTGCTGGTGCCGTGCAGCACCATGGTCGGCCCGCTGTGGCCCTCGCTCCGGCCGAGCGAGGTGCTGCCGCCCAGCACCATCCCGGGCAGCGTGGCGGGCCCGCCGGTGGCCTCGTCGGCGGACGCCGGGGGCGCGGACGCGGTGGCGCCGGGCGTGGCCGCGGGGGTGCCGGACGGGCGGGTCAGCACCAGGGCGCCGGCCGTCAGGGCGCCGACCACCACGACGGCCAGCACGCCGCCGCCGATCCGCAGCAGGCGGCGGCGCCGCACCTCCTGCTCCCGGGCCTCGGCGAGCGCGGCCCAGTCGGGCGTCGCGCTGCTCACCGGCGGCAGGTGCACGGGCCCGCCGGGCCCCGGTCTTCCCCCGTCACCACTCATGCGGCCGATGCTAGGACATCGCCCCCGCGCTGGATACGCCCGGATGCTCCCCGGCCGCTCCGGCATCCGTCCGGCGCCCATGCCCCTGCCCGTCCGGTGCCCGTGCTCCTGCCCGCCGTGGCGCCCCTGCCCCTGCCCGTCCGGCGCCCGTGCCCGTCCGGACGTGCCGGGACCCCGGCGCCGCGGCGGGCGTCCGGGGTCCGGGGGCCGGGGGGGGGCTGGTGGGCCGGTCCGGCGGGTGGGGCGGGTGTCAGGCGTCGACCGGTTCCGCCTCGGCGGCCGGGGCGGCCTTGACCGACTCCAGCAGCAGCTGGGCGACGTCGACGACCTTCAGGTGCTCCTTGGCCGCGCCTTCGTTCTTCTTGCCGTTGACCGAGTCGGAGAGCATCACCAGGCAGAACGGGCAGGCGGTGGAGACGATGTCGGGGTTCAGCGACAGCGCCTCGTCGACCCGCTCGGTGTTGATCCGCTTGCCGATCCGCTCCTCCATCCACATCCGGGCGCCGCCGGCGCCGCAGCAGAAGCCGCGCTCCTTGTGGCGGTGCATCTCCTCGTTGCGCAGGCCGGGCACCTTGCCGATGATCTCGCGCGGCGGGGTGTAGACCTTGTTGTGCCGGCCGAGGTAGCACGGGTCGTGGTAGGTGATCAGGCCCTCGACCGGGTTGACCGGCAGCAGCCGGCCCTCGTCGATGAGGTGCTGGAGCAGCTGGGTGTGGTGGATGACCTCGAAGTGGCCGCCGAGCTGCGGGTACTCGTTGGCGATGGTGTTGAAGCAGTGCGGGCAGGTGGCGACGATCCGCTTGGTGGGGGCGTCCTCCAGTGCGGCGTTCAGGGTCTCGACGTTCTGCGCGCCGAGCATCTGGAACAGGAACTCGTTGCCAAGGCGGCGCGGGGAGTCACCGGTGCAGGTCTCCTCCTTGCCGAGGATGGCGAACTTGACGCCCGCGGTGTGCAGCAGTTCGGCGAACGCCTTGGTGGTCTTCTTGGCCCGGTCCTCCAGGGCGCCGGCGCAGCCGACCCAGTAGAGGTACTCGACCTCGGCGGGGTCGATGTCCTCGCCGATCACCGGCACCTCGATGCCGGTCTCCTTCTTCAGCTCCTTGACCCAGTCGAGGCGGGCCTTGGTGGCCAGGCCCCACGGGTTGCCCTTGTTCTCCAGGTTCTTGAGCATCGTCCCGGCCTCGGTCGGGAAGCTGCTCTCGATCATCACCTGGTAGCGGCGCATGTCGACGATGTGGTCGATGTGCTCGATGTCGACGGGGCACTGCTCGACGCAGGCGCCGCAGGTGGTGCAGGACCACAGCACGTCCGGGTCGATGACGCCGTTCTCCTCGGCGGTGCCGATCAGCGGGCGCTCGGCCTCGGCCAGGGCGGCGGCGGGGACGCCGGCCAGCTGCTCGGCGGTGGCCCTCTCCTCGCCCTCCATGTCCTTGCCGCCGCCGGCCAGCAGGTAGGGGGCCTTGGCGAAGGCGTGCTCGCGCAGGCTCATGATCAGCAGCTTGGGCGACAGCGGCTTGCCGGTGTTCCAGGCCGGGCACTGCGACTGGCAGCGGCCGCACTCGGTGCAGGTGGAGAAGTCGAGGATGCCCTTCCAGGAGAAGTGCTCGACCTGGGAGACGCCGAACACGGCGTCGTCCGCCGGGTCCTCGAAGTCGATCGGGGCGCCGCCCGAGGTCATCGGGCGCAGGGCGCCGAGCGCGGTGGCGCCGTCGTCCTCGCGCTTGAAGTAGATGTTGAAGAACGCCAGGAAGCGGTGCCAGGCGACGCCCATCGAGGGGTTGACGCCGATGGTGATCGCCCAGGCGAAGGAGATGCAGATCTTCAGCATCGCGAACAGGTAGACCAGGTTGACCAGGGTGCCGTGCGCGGTGCCGTGGAAGGCGGCGGCGATCGGGTACGAGACCAGGTAGGCCGGGTCGTAGGAGTCGACGCCCTCCAGGGCGCCCTCCAGGCCGCGGAGCATCATGATGCACAGGCCGATGCCGAGGATCGTGTACTCGACGTAGAACGCCTGCCAGGCGATCGAGCCGGCGAACCGGGACTTGCGGCCGGCCCGGGAGGGCAGGCTGAGCAGGCGGATCGCCATCAGGACGAGGATGCCCAGGGTGGTCAGGGTGCCGATCAGCTCGACGAAGACGTTCCACGGCAGCCAGTGGCCGATCACCGGGAGCACGAACTCGGCGTCGAAGAGCTGTCCGAAGGCGTTCACCAGGGTGAGCACCAGGGAGAAGAAGCCGACCGCGACGAACCAGTGGGCGACGCCGACGACGCCCCAGCGGTTCATCCGGGTGTGGCCGAGGAACTCCTTGACCACGGTGGCGGCCCGCTGCGCGGGCTGTCCGAAGCGGGTGGTGTCGGCGGAGCCGGTGCGCACCACCTTGTAGATGTACAGCGCCGCCCGGGCGGCGAGCGCGGTGCCGATCACGAAGGTGACCAGCGAGATGACGATCGCGGCTAGCTGCATCGGCTCTCCGTCTCCAGCGGCTTGTTCCCAGTGGTGCCCAGTCCTCCACAGAGTGTACTGGTCGGTAACTTGGAGGGCTGACCCGCCGGACATTACCGCTCGTTAACACTCCACCAGAAGATGTTCAAGGTATGGCGGCAGTCACTAAGCCCATACTCACCCGCCCGGAGCAGCGGCTCCGCCCCTCGCGACATAAGCGCTCAGTAAAGTTGAGCGACATGCACTCAAAGCCGTTGACTCCATCGAGCCGGTCGTGCATCCTTGAGTCCGTACTGCTCAACTTCTCCTCGGAGGTATTCACGATGGCACGCGCGGTCGGCATCGACCTCGGTACGACGAACTCCGTCGTCAGTGTTCTTGAGGGCGGTGAGCCCACGGTCATCACCAACGCCGAGGGCGCTCGGACCACGCCGTCCGTCGTCGCCTTCGCCAAGAACGGCGAGGTGCTCGTCGGCGAGGTCGCCAAGCGCCAGGCGGTCACCAACGTCGACCGGACCATCCGCTCGGTCAAGCGCCACATGGGCACCGACTGGAAGATCGGCATCGACGGCAAGGACTTCACGCCGCAGCAGATCTCCGCCTTCGTCCTGCAGAAGCTCAAGCGGGACGCCGAGTCGTACCTGGGCGAGACGGTCACCGACGCCGTCATCACCGTCCCGGCGTACTTCAACGACTCCGAGCGCCAGGCCACCAAGGAGGCCGGCGAGATCGCGGGCCTGAACGTCCTGCGCATCGTCAACGAGCCGACCGCGGCCGCCCTGGCCTACGGCCTGGACAAGGACGACCAGACCATCCTGGTCTTCGACCTCGGCGGCGGCACCTTCGACGTGTCGCTGCTGGAGATCGGCGACGGCGTGGTCGAGGTCAAGGCCACCAACGGCGACAACCACCTCGGCGGCGACGACTGGGACCAGCGGGTCGTCGACCACCTGGTGAAGGTCTTCCAGTCCGGCCACGGCGTCGACCTGTCCAAGGACAAGATGGCCGTCCAGCGCCTGCGCGAGGCCGCCGAGAAGGCCAAGATCGAGCTGTCCTCCTCCTCGGAGACCTCGATCAACCTGCCCTACATCACGGCCTCCGCCGAGGGCCCGCTGCACCTGGACGAGAAGCTCACCCGCTCCCAGTTCCAGCAGCTCACCGCCGACCTGCTGGACCGCTGCAAGGTCCCGTTCCACAACGTGATCAAGGACGCCGGCATCCAGCTGTCCGAGATCGACCACGTGGTCCTGGTCGGCGGCTCGACCCGCATGCCGGCCGTCGCCGAGCTCGTCAAGGAGCTGACCGGCGGCAAGGACGCCAACAAGGGCGTCAACCCGGACGAGGTCGTCGCGATCGGCGCCTCCCTGCAGGCCGGCGTGCTCAAGGGCGAGGTCAAGGACGTCCTGCTGCTCGACGTCACCCCGCTGTCCCTCGGCATCGAGACCAAGGGCGGCATCATGACCAAGCTGATCGAGCGCAACACCACGATCCCGACCAAGCGCTCCGAGATCTTCACCACCGCCGAGGACAACCAGCCCTCCGTGCAGATCCAGGTCTACCAGGGCGAGCGCGAGATCGCGGCGTACAACAAGAAGCTCGGCATGTTCGAGCTGACCGGCCTGCCGCCGGCCCCCCGCGGCCTGCCGCAGATCGAGGTCACCTTCGACATCGACGCCAACGGCATCATGCACGTGGCCGCGAAGGACCTCGGCACCGGCAAGGAGCAGAAGATGACCGTCACCGGCGGCTCCTCGCTGCCGAAGGACGAGGTCAACCGCATGCGCGAGGAGGCCGAGCGCTACGCGGAGGAGGACACCAAGCGCCGCGAGGCCGTCGAGACCCGCAACCAGGGCGAGCAGCTCGTCTACTCGACCGAGAAGTTCATCGCGGACAACGCGGACAAGCTCCCGGCCGACGTCAAGACCGAGGTCGAGACCGCCATCGGCGAGCTCAAGGAAGCCCTCAAGGGCGAGGACATCGCGGCCATCCGCACCGCCACCGAGAAGGTCTCCACCACCGCCCAGAAGCTCGGCGCGGCGCTGTACGCGCAGGCCGACGGCGCGGGCGCGGCGGCCGGTGCGGCCGGGGCCGGTGCCGGTGAGGCGGGCGCCAAGGACGACGACGTGGTCGACGCCGAGATCGTCGACGACGAGAAGCCCAAGGGCGGTGCGGCATGACGGAGAAGCCGCAGGGCGAGCAGCCCGGCGACGACTCCGCCGCCGAGGAGGCCGTGCTCAAGGCAGCCGAGGAGGCCGTCGCGGGCGCCGGTGCCGACGAGCTGGCCGCCGCCAAGCGCGAGGCCGGCGAGCGCACCGCCGACCTGCAGCGGCTCCAGGCCGAGTACCAGAACTACCGCAAGCGGGTCGAGCGCGACCGCTCCACCGTCCGCGAGATCGCCGTCTCCAACATCCTGGAGTCGCTGGTCCCGGTGCTGGACGACATCGGCCGGGCCCGCGAGCACGGCGAGGTGACGGGCGGCTTCAAGTCGGTCGCCGAGTCGCTGGAGACGGTCGTCGCCAAGCTCGGGCTGCAGCAGTTCGGCAAGGAGGGCGAGCCCTTCGACCCGACGATCCACGAGGCGCTGATGCACAGCTACTCGTCGGACGTGACGGAGGACACCTGCGTGCAGATCCTCCAGCCCGGGTACCGGATCGGCGAGCGGATCATCCGCCCGGCGATGGTCGCGGTCGCGGAGCCCCAGCCGGGCACCCAGACCACCGGCGAGCCGGACGGCGACAAGGCTGACGGTTCGTCCGACAGCTGAGTAGAGTCCCCGTGCGCTGCGGAGTCGTACGTCGTCCAGTACGGCGGCCGGCTCCGCAGCGCCGTATCAGGGCACCGCGCCGCGGTGCCGACAGGCAACAGAACTTCGGGATTCCGGGAGGTGGCGGTCAAAGGCCATGAGCGCTAAGGACTACGTGGAGAAGGACTACTACAAGGTCCTCGGCGTGCCCAAGGACGCCACCGCCGCAGAGATCAAGAAGACCTACCGCAAGCTGGCCCGCGAGTTCCACCCGGACGCCAACAAGGGTGACGCCAAGGCCGAGGAGCGGTTCAAGGACATCTCCGAGGCGTACGACGTGCTCTCCGACGAGAAGCGGCGCAAGGAGTACGACGAGGCCCGCTCGCTGTTCGCGGGCGGCGGCTTCCGGCCTGGCGGGGCGGGCGCGGCCGGCGGCTTCGACTTCGGCGACCTGTTCAACGGCGGGGGCGGCTCGGGCGGCGGCGGGATCGGCGACGTGTTCGGCGGCCTGTTCAACCGCGGCGGCCGGCAGACCGCCCAGCCGCGGCGCGGCGCGGACGTCGAGACCGAGGTCACGCTGAACTTCGAGGAGGCCGTGGACGGCGCGACGGTGCCGCTGCGGATGACCTCCCAGGCCGCCTGCCGCGCCTGCGCGGGCACCGGCGCCAAGACCGGCACCACCCCGCGGGTCTGTCCGACCTGCGTCGGCGCGGGCACCGTCAGCCGGGGCCAGGGCGCCTTCGCGCTCTCCGAGCCCTGCCGGGACTGCAAGGGCCGCGGCATGATCGTCGACGACCCGTGCACCGTCTGCCACGGCAGCGGCCGGGCCTCCTCGGCCCGCACCATGCAGGTCCGCATCCCGGCCGGGGTGCAGGACGGCCAGCGGATCAGGCTCAAGGGCAAGGGCGCCCAGGGCGAGCGCGGCGGCCAGCCCGGAGACCTGTACGTCACCGTGCACGTCGACTCGCACCCGGTGTTCGGGCGCAAGGGCGACAACCTGACGGTGACCGTGCCGGTGAGCTTCCCAGAGGCCGCGCTCGGCGGCACCATCGAGGTGCCGACCCTGAACGGCCCGGCCGTGAAGCTCAAGCTGCCGCCCGGCAGCGCGAACGGCCTGACCATGCGGGCCCGCGGCAAGGGCGCCACCCGCAAGGACGGCACCCGCGGCGACCTGCTGGTCACCGTGGAGGTCACGGTGCCCAAGCACGTCGACGGAGACGCGCTGACCGCACTGGAGCAGTACCGCGAGGCCACCGCCTCGGACGACCCGCGAGCCGCCCTGTTCAAGGCGGCGGAGGGAGCGTGAGAGCCCGATGAGTCCCCACCCCGACAGTAGCCACGGCGACGGCCCCGGCGTCACCGGCCGGATCGGCCCCGGCCCCGGCCTCGGCGAGGGCCTGCCCGGCGGCGGCCGCCCGCGCGCCGCCGCCCCGCCGTACGTCCTCACCGAGGACACCCCGGTCTACGTCATCTCCGTCGCCGCCGAGCTCTCCGGCCTGCACCCGCAGACCCTCCGCCAGTACGACCGCCTCGGCCTGGTCAGCCCCGACCGCACCGCCGGGCGCGGGCGCCGCTACTCGGCCCGGGACATCCAGCAGTTGCGCGAGGTCCAGCGGCTCTCCCAGGACGAGGGCATCAACCTGGCCGGCATCAAGCGGATCATCGAGCTGGAGAACCAGGTCGCCGCCCTGCAGTCCCGGGTCGCCGAGCTCGTCGACGCCCTGGAGGGCGCGGCCGCGACCCTGCAGCAGCGGGAGGCCGCCGTCCACGCCTCCTACCGCCGCGACCTGGTGCCCTACCAGCAGGTCCAGCAGTCCAGCGCGCTGGTGGTGTGGCGGCCCAGGCGCTGAGCAGCGCGGCCGCAACCCGACGTCGAGCCGTCGACACCTCCCGTTCGGGGGGTGTCGACGGCGGCGTCGTACTGGGAGAGTCTTCGCAGGGGAAGAACGCGCCGCCCGCAGAATCCGCAGCCGGGTGATTTTGCCTATGATCCCTACTGGCCACCAGGCTGGCCGTGCACCGCCGCACACAAGGCCACCACGGAGGGGAGTAGTCAATGCGCATAACCCGTGACTCCGGAGCAGGCCATTCTGCGGACGAGCTGCTCTCCGCCGGCGCACGTGAGGTGTACCTGTCCATTGTGCGCTCCGGCGGTCGGGCCAAGACTCGCGAACACCAGGCGGCGGAAAAGCAGATCCAGGAGTTGCTCGATTTCGGACTCCTGATCCACGACACGGACGACCACTCGGACGTGGTGGCGGTCGACCCCCGGGCCCTGTCCATATCACTGAGCAGCTCGTGGCAGCGGGAGGCGGCCCAGTTGCTCCACCGCTCAGTGGCGCTGTCGGCCGACCTGCGGGATCTGGGCGACGCGTTCAGCGAGTTGAGCGGCCAGACCGAGGCCAGCAGCAAAATCGAATACGTCCACGGATACCAGTCGATCAACCAACGCCTGGCCATGCTGGTCGACAGCTGCACGCACGAACTCATGACCGCCCAACCCGGCGGCGGGCGCAGTGCGGAGGCGCTGCGAAGCGCGTTCGACCGGGATCGAGGGGTTCTCCGCCGTGGAGGGACCACCCGGAGCATCTACCAGCCCAGCGCCAGATACTCCAGCCCCACTCTGGAGTACGTGGAGACGATGACGGCCGCGGGCAGCCAGATCCGCACCCTGGGCGAGCCGTTCTCCATCATGATCATCGCCGATCGCAAGACCGCCGTGATCCCCGGCAGCGAGGACATGACCCAGGCCGCGTTCGTCAAGGACCACGCGGTCGTCGCCTACCTGATCCAGCTCTTCGAGTCGCTCTGGGAGCGTGCGATACCGTTCCACGCCAACCGGGAGATCCCACCCCAGGTCCTGTCGAGCCTGCGTCGGCAGATCGTCCGATTCATGGCACAGGGCATCGGCCACCGGGTCATCGCCCGGAACCTCGGCCTGAGCGAACGGACCCTGGCCCGCCACATCGCCGAGATGCGGGAGGACTACGGTGTCGACACGCTCTTCCAACTCGGCTGGAAACTCGCCCAGGAGCCGGACCAGTCGATCATCAGCGCGTCCGAGGAGCTGTCGGCAGAGGCCTGAAACCCCCTCGCAAGGCCGTGCACAGCCCTGCGAGGGACGACCACTCCTGGCTTCAGCGGCAACGGATCGACCGGCTCCCGGAGTTCACACCTCCATGCCGACCGTCATGGGCCACGCGCTGTCGAAAGCGCTCACGTGCACCACCGGAACCGTGCTCGGCCATGCGCTGTCCTCAGCCGCCAAACGCCCCACAACAGCGGCATGCGGCCACGCACTGTCCGCCGAGGCCGCGCCCGTACCGGCAAGGAGGACAGCACCGGCAAGGACGAAGGCTGCGATGAGGCGACGCGCGTTACGCACGAGAGCACTCCCTCCAAGATCGTTCAGGTCGACAGCTTCAACTATGGCAATACAGCTAATGAGTTAATAATGCACTGTCACGCCCGCTATGGAACAGGCAGCAGGGCATGTCATCTCTCTGCCATGCAGGGATATGACACTGGCCTCCGGTGGACGACGTCCTGGCCTTACGGCCACGATCAGTGGGCCCAACACTCGTGAAGGCAGGATCGGTCAGCGGGGGGACCGCACGAGTGGCATGAACTCGGCACTTTGGTCTTGGACCAACGAATGTCAGCAGCATTCGCACCCACGCCACACCACCGGTGGGACATGCCCCGCCGATCGATTCTTGCGGAGTAGACATGAGTGAGCACCACCTGCAACACCGCGCCGAAGGGCGCCGTGCACGGGTCTTCCTGGCCGCGCCGCTGATGCGGCTGACCGGGCCGGCGGACAGTGTGGTGACGCTGGCGAGCCGGACCCGGCTGACCACGCTGCGCAGCACGCTGCTGGACAGCGGGGCGGCGGTGTACAGCGCGCACCACAGCGACGCGTGGACGGTGGCGGGACGGGCGCCGGAGCAGCGGGTGCCCTCCGACTTCCGGGCGATGCAGAGCGCGGACCTGGTCTTCGCGTACGTGGGGGCGCCGCTGTCGGCCGGGGTGAGCCTGGAGCTCGGCTGGGCTTCGGCGCTGCGCAAGCCGATCGTGCTGCTGGTGGACGAGGCGATCACGCACAACCCGCTGATCGCGACCATCGAGCAGGTCTCGCCGGTGCTGCCGCTGGTGTTCGACGACACCTGGTCGCAGGAGGCGCTGCACCACACCGTGGAGACCGCGCTGGACTGGGCCGGGATGGCGCTGTCGCTGCGCGGCGGCTTCTGGACCGCGCCCGGCGAGCAGTTCCCGCGTCCGCGCCGCGAGCACACCGGCGCCGGCCCGTACGGCTTCTGGTCCCCGGAGATCGCGACCGGCTGACGGCCGGTCAGCCTTCCTGTTCCCCGGCTCCCCGCATCTGCCAGCCCAGTTGGAACAGGGTCTCCGCGTCGTGGAGTTCGCGCAGCCGGGAGATGTGCGCGGCGACGGTGCGTTCGCCGAGGCCCAGCCGGGCGGCGATGGTCTTCTGGGTCAGGCCCTGGGCGAGCAGTCGGCCCACCTGCTCGTGGACCGGCACCACGCTCTCGCCCTCGTGCTCGGCCGAGCGCCAGCGGATCCGCTCGGCCCGCTCCCAGTCCCGTTCGAAGGCGGCGACCAGGAACGAGACCACGGCCGGGTCCTCGATGAACGCGGCACTCGAATTGTCGGCCGATGCCGGAACGACGGCGATCCGGCGGTCGAAGATCAACATCCTGCTGAACGGTTCGCTCAAGGTGCGGAACCGGCCTCCCCAGCCGGTGACCCTCTCCGCCCAGCGAACCGTCGTCTCGTCCAGCAGCGCGGTCGGCTCGTAGACGGTGCGCACGCTCCCGCCGTTCTCCAGGAAGCGCCGCTTGCGCTCCAGCACCTCCTCCAGCAGGTCGGCCGGGCCGGCCCCGCCCGGGTGCAGGGACAGCTCCTCCTCGTACGCCTCGCTCGCCAACTGCAGGACGCGGTGCCGGATCTGCTCGGTCCGGTCGACGTGCTGCACCACGCTGGAGCGGTCGGCCCGGCGGGGGGTCGCGTCGTAGGCGTGGGTGAGGTCCTCCAGCAGCGTCGGCATCTCCTCGGCGCGCAGCAGCATCCGGGTGCCCTCGGCGCGCAGCTCGGCGCTGATCCGGTCGCTGACCGCGCGCGGGTTGACCGCCGTGAGCGCCTGGTCGGCGGCGTCGTGCACCAGCAGGCCGAGCTCCATCAGCCGCAGCACCCCGGTCGGGTCCTGCTCGACCGCCTCGCGGAACGACACCCGCCCGCCCTGGTCCAGGATCTGCTGGTACAGCCGCCGCTCCGACTCGCTCGGCAGGGCGGCTCCGCTCGACTCGCTCACAGGTCCCACTCCTCTTGGCCGTCCGCACCCGGTCACTCCGCCGGTGCGGTGGGTCGTCCGGACGCCCCGCGCAGCTGCCAGCCGAGCTGGAACAGGGTCTCCGCATCGTAGAACTCCCGCAGCCGGGCGATGTGACCGGCCACCGTCCGTTCCGAAAGCCCCAGGCGGGAGGCGATCGCCCGCTGGGTCAGCCCGGCCTTGAGGAGCTCGGTGAGTTCGGCCGGCACGCCGCTCTCGCGCGGACGACCGGACAGGGCGTACCAGTCGACCCGTCCGGCCCGCGCCCAGTCGCGTTCGAACAGGCCCACCAGGGCTGCGATCACGATCGGATCCTCGACGAACACGGCGCTGTTGTCGTCGGGGGCCGCGCTGATGATCGCCACCTTGCGGTCGAAGATCAGCATCTTCCGGAACGGCTCATCCAGAACCCGGAGGCGTTCCCCGGCGGCGGCGACCGTCGCCGCGTAGTTCACGGTGGGCGGGTCGGCGAGGGCGCCGGGTTGGTAGATGGTGCGCAGCTCGACGCCCCGGGCCAGGAACCCCAGCGAGCGCTCCAGCCCCTGGCCCATGGCGGCGACCGGGCGGGCGCCGCCCGGCTGGGCGGCGAGCGTCTCCTCGCGCATCTCGGCCTCGATCTGCATGATCCGCTGCCGGATCCGTCGGCGGTCGTCCACCCGTTCCACGGCGGGATTGCGGTCAAGGCGCCGGGGAGCGGCGTCGTACGCCCGGACCAGGTCCCCGAGACGGGCGGCGGTCTGCTGGGAGTCGATCAGCTTCCGGACGGCCCGGTCACGCAGTTCGTTGCCGAGCCGGTCGCTGACGGACCGCGGGTTGACGGCCGTCAGCGACTCGTCGCTCTCGAAGTGCACCAGCAGGCCGAGGTCGATCAGTCGCAGGGTGGCGTCCGGGGCCTGCGCCATCGCCTCGCGGAACATCAGCCGGCCGCCCCGCGCCAGGATCTCCAGATAGAGCCGACGAGCGGCGTCGTCCAGCAGACCGTTCACCGGGTCTCCCCTCGCATCGACCAGCCGAGCTGGAAGAGGGTTTCGGCGCTGTGGTGCTCGCGCAGCCGGGCCAGGTGGGCGGCCACCGTGCGCTCGGACAGGCCCAGGCGGGAGGCGATCGCCTTCTGGGTCAGCCCGGCTGCCAGCAGGTCGGTCAGCTCCGGCGGAACGCCGCTCTCGCGCGGACGGCCCGCCAGCGCGTGCCAGTCGACGATCGCGGCCCGCACCCAGTCGCGCTCGAACAGGGCCACCAGGGTGGTCAGCACCGCCGGGTCCTGGATCAGCATGGCCTGCTGGTCGTCCGCCGAGGCCGTGATGATCGCGGTGCGCCGGTCGAAGATCAGCATCTTCCGGAACGGCTCGTCCAGGACCCGGAACCGCTCCCCCGCCTCGGACATGGTGGCCACGTAGTCCGCGGTGGGGCGGTGGGTGAGCGCGCCGGGCTGGTAGATGGTGCGCAGTTCGACGCCGCTGGCCAGGAAGACCAGCGAACGGTCCCGGGTCTGCTCGATCCGGGGGAAGGGCCGGGCACTGCCGGGGTGCGCGGCCAGCGTCTCCTCGCGCATCTCGGCCTCGATCTGCATGATCCGGTGCCGGATCCGCCGACCGCCCTCCAGCCGCTCCAACGCCGGCCGGGGCTCGGTGCGGCGCGCGACGGCGTCGTACGCCTGCACCAGGTCGTCCAGTTGGGACGCGGTGCGTTCGGCCTGCGCCAGCCGCCGGACCGCCTGGTCGCGCAGGCCCGCGCTGAGCCGGTCGGTCACCGCACGCGGGTTGACGGCGGTCAGCGACTCGTCGGTCTCGTGCCGGACGAGCAGGCCGAGCCGGATCAGGCCGAGGGCGGCGTCCGGGTCCTGCTGCATCGCCTCGGCAAGGCTCACCGCGCCGCCCTGTTGGATGACTTCGCGGTACAGGGCGCGCTCGGACTCACTGGGCAGGTGCGCGGTCATCGGGTTCCCTCCCGCATCAACCAGCCGAGCTGGAAGAGGGTTTCGGCGCTGTGGTGCTCGCGCAGCCGGGCGAGATGGGCGGCCACCGTGCGCTCGGACAGGCCCAGGCGGAAGGCGATCGCCTTCTGGGTCAGACCGGCCGCGAGCAGGTCGGTCAGCTCCGGCGGGACGCCGCTCTCGCGCGGGCGGCCCGCCAGCGCGTGCCAGTCGACGATCGCGGCCCGCACCCAGTCCCGTTCGAACAGGGCCACCAGGGTGGTCAGCACCGCCGGGTCCTGGATCAGCATGGCCTGCTGGTCGTCCACCGAGGCCGTGATGATCGCGGTGCGCCGGTCGAAGATCAGCATCTTCCGGAACGGCTCGTCCAGAACCCGGAGCCGCTCCCCCGCCGCCGTCATGGTCGCCGCGTAGTCCACGGTGAGCGCGTCGGTGGCGGCACCGGGTTGGTAGATGGTGCGCAGTTCGATGCCACGGGCCAGGAAACCCAGCGAACGGGCCCGAATCTGCTCCATGTAGGGGAAAGGCCGGGCCCCGCCGGGCTGAGCGGCGAGCGTCTCCTCGTGCATGTCCGCCTCGATCTGCATGATCCGCTGCCGAACCTGCCGCCCGTCGACCAAGTGTTCCAGTACCGAGTCGGGTTCGGGGCGGCGCGGGGCGGCGTCGTACGCCTGCGCCAGGTCGCCCAGTTGGGTCGCGGTGCGTTCGGCCTGCGCCAGCCGTAGGGCCGCCTGGTCGCGCAGTTCGCTGCTGAGCCGTTCGGTCACCGAGCGCGGGTTCACGGCGGTGACGGTGGAGTCGGCGTCGACGTGCACCAGCAGGCCGAGCCGGATCAGGCCGAGGGTGGCCTCGGCGTCCTGCTGCATCGCCTCGGCGAAGGCCACCGCACCGCCCTGGGACAGCACTTCGCGGTACAGGGCGCGCTCGGACTCGTTCGGCAGGCTCACGGTCACCGGGTACCTTCCCTCATCAGCCAGCCCAGTTGGAAGAGGGTTTCGGCGCCGTGGTGCTCGCGCAGCCGGGCCAGGTGGGCGGCCACCGTGCGCTCGGACAGGCCCAGGCGGGAGGCGATCGCCCGCTGGGTCAGACCGGCCGCGAGCAGGTCGGTCAGCTCCGGCGGGACGCCGCTCTCGCGCGGACGACCGGCCAGCGCCTGCCAGTCCACGATCGCGGCCCGCGCCCAGTCCCGCTCGAACAGGCCCACCAGGATGGTCAGCACCGCCGGATCCTCGACGAACACGGCTGCGCGCTCGTCGGCGGAGTCGATCAGTACGGCCACCTTGCGGTCGAAGACCACCATCCGCTGGAACGGCTCGTCCAGGACGCGGAAGCGTTCGCCCGCCGTGGCGAGGGTCGCCACGTAGTCCACGGTGGGCGGGTCGGTGGTGGCGCCGGGCTGGTAGAGGGTGCGCAGTTCGACGCCGTTGGCCAGGAAGCCCAGCGAGCGTTCCAGCGCCTGGCCCATCTGGCCGACCGGGCGGGCTCCGCCGGGCTGGGCGGCGAGCGTCTCCTCGCGCATCTCGGCCTCGATCTGCATGATCCGGCGCCGGATCCGCCGGTCGCCGACCAGCCGTTCCACCACCCGTCCGGGTTCGGTGCGGCGCGGGGCGGCGTCGTACGCCTGCGCCAGGTCACCCAGTTGGGTCGCGGTGCGTTCGGCCTGCGCCAGCCGTAGGGCCGCCTGGTCGCGCAGGCCCGCGCTGAGCCGGTCGGTCACCGCACGCGGGTTGACCGCGACGACGGTGGCATCGTGGGTGATGTGCACCAGCAGGCCGAGGCGGACCAGGCCGAGGGTGGCCTCGGCGTCCTGCTGCATCGCCTCCACGAAGGCCACCGCACCGCCCTGGGCGAGGATCTCGCGGTACAGGACGCGCTCGGACTCACTGGGCAGGTGCGCGGTCATCGGGTTCCCTTCCGCATCAACCAGCCGAGCTGGAAGAGGGTTTCGGCGCCGTGGTGCTCGCGCAGCCGAGCCAGGTGGGCCGCCACCGTCCGCTCGGACAGACCGAGGCGGGACGCGATCGCCCGCTGGGTCAGACCGGCCGCCAGCAGGTCGGTCAGCTCCGGCGGGACACCGCTCTCACGCGGGCGGCCGGCCAGCGCGTGCCAGTCCACGACGGTGGCCCGCGCCCAGTCGCGCTCGAAGCGCTCGACCAGCAGGGCGACGAGCACCGGATCCTCGACGAACGCGGCGCTGGCGTCGTCGTCGGCGGCCGGGACGACCGCCACCTTGCGGTCGAAGACCAGCATCCGGCGGAACGGCTCGTCCAGGACGCGGAAGCGCTGCCCCCGGTCGGAGAGTTCGGCCGCGTAGGCGGCGGTGGGGCGGTCGGTGGTGGCGCCGGGCTGGTAGAGGGTGCGCAGTTCGACGCCGCCCGCCAGGGCGGTCTCGTTGTGCTGCCGGGTCTTCGCCATCCGGGCGACCGGGCGGGCGCCGCCGGGCTGGGCCGCCAGGATCTCCTCGTGCGCCTCGGACTCGATCTGCAGGACGCGGTGCCTGATCTCCTCCATCCGGTCGACGTGCCGGACCACGGTGGTGCGGTCCGGCCGCCGCACCGATGCCTCGAACGCCTGGGCCAGGCCGTCCAGTTGGGCGGGGGTCCGCTCCGCCTCGGCGAGCCTGCGGCCGGCTTCGGTGCGCAGTTCGCTGCTGAGCCGGGCGGCGACCGTGCGCGGGTTGACGGCGGTCAGCGACTCGTCGCTCTCGAAGTGCACCAGCAGGCCGAGGCCGACCAGGCGGCGGGTGGCGTCCGGGGCCTGCGCCAGCGCCTCGCGGAACATCACCCGGCCGCCCCGGGCGAGCACTTCGCGGTAGAGCCGGCGGGAGGCGTCGTCCAGCAGTTCGGTCACCGGGCCTCCTCGCGCATCAACCAGCCGAGCTGGAAGAGGGTTTCGGCGCCGTGGTGCTCGCGCAGCCGGGCGAGCTGGGCGGCCACCGTGCGCTCGGACAGGCCCAGCCGGGAGGCGATCGCCTTCTGGGTCAGACCGGCCGCCAGCAGGTCGGTCAGCTCCGACGGGACACCGCTCTCGCGCGGACGACCGGCCAGCGCGTGCCAGTCCACGATCGCGGCCCGCGCCCAGTCGCGCTCGAACAGGCCCACCAGGGTGGTCAGCACCGCCGGATCCTCGACGAACGCGGCGCTGCTGTCGTCGGGGGCGGCGCTGATGATCGCCACCTTGCGGTCGAAGATCAGCATCTTCCGGAACGGCTCGTCCAGGACCCGGATGCGCTCGCCGACCCTGGTCACGGAGGCCGCGTAGGAGACGGTGGGGCGGTGGATGAGGGCTCCGGGCTGGTAGACGGCGCGCAGGACGACCCCGGCGGCGAGGAAGGCGCGGTCGCGGACCAGGGCCTGCCGCATGAAGCGGGTGGGTCTGGCGCCGCCGGGCTGGAGGGCGAGCGTCTCCTCGCGCATCTCGGCCTCAATCTGCATGATCCGGTGCCGGATCTGCTGGCCGGTCGCGACGTGCTGCACCTCGCTGCGCCGGTCGACCCGCTGCGGGGTGCTGTCGTACGCCTGCGACAGGTCGTCCAGCTGTTCGGCGGCCCGCTCGGCCTGCACCAGTTTCCGGGTCGCGGCACCGCGCAGCTCGGTGCTCAGCCGGGCACCGACCGCGCGCGGGTTGACGGCGGTCAACGATTCGTCGGCGACGTGCCGGACGAGCAGGCCGAGGTCGATCAGCCCGAGGACGGCCTCCGGGTCCTGCTGCATCGCCTCGCGGAACATCACCCGGCCGCCCTGGGCGAGGATCTCGCGGTAGAGGGCGCGCTCGGTCTCGTTCGGCAGCCGGATCGTCACCTCAGGCTCCTCCGCGCATCAACCAGCCGAGCTGGAACAGGGTTTCGGCGCCGTGCTGCTCGCGCAGCCGGGCGATGTGCGCGGCCACCGTCCGCTCGGACAGGCCCAGCCGGGAGGCGATCGCCCGCTGGGTCAGACCGGCCGCCAGCAGGTCGGTGAGTTCGGGCGGGACGCCGCTCTCGCGCGGACGACCGGCCAGCGCGTGCCAGTCCACGATCGCGGCCCGCGCCCAGTCGCGCTCGAAGCGCTCGACCAGCAGGGCGACGAGCACCGGGTCCTCGACGAACGCGGCGCTGCGGTAATCGGCGGAGGCCGGGATGATCGCCACCTTGCGGTCGAAGACCAGCAGCCGGACGAACGGCTCGTCCAGGACGCGGATGCGCTCGCCGGCGCCGGTCAGGGAGGCCGCGTAGGAGACGGTGGGGCGGTGGGTGAGCGCGCCCGGCTGGTAGACGGTGCGCAGGGCGACTCCGGCGGTGAGGAAGGCGCGGTCGCGGACCAGGGACTGCCGCAGGAAGGGGGTGGGCCTGGCGCCGCCGGGCTGGAGGGCGAGTGCCTCCTCGCGCATCTCGGCCTCAATCTGCATGATCCGGTGCCGGATCTGCTGGCCGGTCGCGACGTGCTGCACCTCGCTGCGCCGGTCGACCCGCTGCGGGGTGCTGTCGTACGCCTGCGACAGGTCGTCCAGCTGTTCGGCGGCCCGCTCGGCCTGCACCAGTTTCCGGGTCGCGGCACCGCGCAGCTCGGTGCTCAGCCGGGCACCGACCGCGCGCGGGTTGACGGCGGTCAGCGACTCGTCGGTGTCGTGGTGGACGAGCAGGCCGAGGTCGATCAGCCCGAGGACGGCCTCCGGGTCCTGCTGCATCGCCTCGCGGAACATCACCCGGCCGCCCTGGGCGAGGATCTCGCGGTAGAGGGCGCGCTCGGTCTCGTTCGGCAGCCGGATCGTCACCTCAGGCTCCTCCGCGCATCAACCAGCCGAGCTGGAACAGGGTTTCGGCGCCGTGCTGCTCGCGCAGCCGGGCGATGTGGGCGGCCACCGTGCGTTCGGAGAGGCCGAGGCGGGAGGCGATCGCCTTCTGGGTCAGACCGGCTGCCAGGAGGTCGGTGAGTTCGGGCGGCACGCCCGTTTCCCGTGGGCGGCCCGCCCGAGCGTGCCAGTCCACGACGGTGGCCCGCGCCCAGTCGCGTTCGAAGCGCTCGACCAGCAGGGCGACGAGCACCGGGTCCTCGACGAACGCGGCGCTGGTGTTGTCGGTGGCGGCCGGGACGACCGCCACCTTGCGGTCGAAGACCAGCAGCCGGGTGAACGGCTCGTCCAGGACGCGGATGCGCTCGCCGAGGTCGGTGACGTCGGCCGCGTAGGCGGTGGTGGGCGGGTCGGCGAGGGCGCCGGGCTGGTAGACGGTGCGGGTGGCGATCCCGGCGGCCAGGTGTTCGCGCGTGCGGTCCAGCGACTCCTGGAGGAACTGCCGCGGGCGGGCGCCGCCGGGCTGCAGGGCCAGCATCTCCTCGCGGGCCTCCGACTCGATCTGCTGCAGCCGGTGCCGGATCTCCTCCATGCCGTCGATGTGCCGGACGACGGTGGTGCGGTCGGCCCGCCTGCCGCGGGCGTCGAACGCCTGGACCAGCGGCTCCAGCCGGGCGGGGGCCCGCTCCGCCTCGGCGAGCCTGCGGCCGGCCTCGGTGCGCAGTTCGCTGCTGAGCCGGGCGCCGACCGCGCGCGGGCTGACGGCCGTCAGCGACTCGTCGGTGTCGAAGGGGTGCACCAGCAGGCCGAGGTCGATCAGGCGGCGGGTGGCGTCCGGGTCCCGCGCCAGCGCCTCGCGGTACGGCACCCGGCCGCCCCTGGCGACGATCTCGCGGTAGAGCCGGCGGGCGCCGTCGTCCAGTAGGCCCTTCACCGGCCGCCCTCCCGCATCAGCCAGCCGAGCTGGAACAGGGTGGCCGCGTCGTAGCGCTCGCGCAGCCGGGCGATGTGTTCGGCCACCGTGCGTTCGGACAGGCCGAGGCGGGAGGCGATCGCCTTCTGGGTGAGGCCGGTGGTGAGCAGCCGGCCGATCCGTTCGACGACCGGGGGGACGCCGTCGCCCGCACGGTCGTGCCAGGGGACGCGTTCGGCGCGCTCCCAGTCGCGGCGGAAGACGCCTACCAGGTGGTCCACCACGGCCGGGTCCTCGATGAAGGCGGCGGTGCGGTTGTCGGCGGCCGTGGAGATGATCGCCACCTTGCGGTCGAAGACCAGCATCCGGGCGAAGTCCTCGTCAAGGACGCGCAGCCGCATGCCCCAGCCGGTGGCCCGCACCGCGTAGTCGACCACGGCCGGGTCGGAGCCGCTGACGGGCTGGTAGAGGATGTCCATCCGGGCGCCGGCCGCCAGCGCCTTCTCGGTGCGGGCGCTCTTCTCCAGGTACACCGACGGGCGCCGGCCGGGCTGGGCTGCCAGCACCTCCTCGCGGAAGTCCGCCTCGATCTGGAGCAGGCGGTGCCGGATCCGGTCCACGTCCAGCACGTGGGTGATCTGCTGCCCGTGGTCCTCGCGCCGGGCGGCGCTGTCGTACGCGTCGGTGAGGTGGTCGAGTCCGGCGGGGACGTGCTCGGCCTGCTCGAACAGCCGGGTTCCGGCCTCGCGCAGCTCCCGGCTCAGCCGGCCGCTGACGGTGCGCGGGTTGACGGCGGTGAGCTGCTCGCTCTCGTCGTGGTGCACCAGCAGGCCGAGCGCGAGCAGCCGGGCGGTGGCGGCGGCGTCCTGCTCGGCCGCCTCCCGGGCCGAGACCCGGCCGCCGGCCCGCAGGACGGCGAGGTAGAGCGCCTTGTCGTCCTCGTTCGGTGTGGTGTGGGCGAGTTCAGGCATGCCGACCGCCGTCGCGCATCAACCAACCGAGCTGGAACAGGGTTTCGGCGTCGTAGCGCTCGCGCAGCCGGGCGATGTGGGCGGCCACCGTCCGCTCGGACAGGCCGAGGCGGGAGGCGACGGCCTTCTGGGTGAGGCCGGCGGCCAGCAACTCGCCGACCCGGCGCAGGACTTCGGGCAGCTCCCGGCCGACCTGGTCGAACCACGGGACGCGGACGGCCCGCTCCCAGTCCCGGAGGAAGAGTCGCACCAGGTGCTCGACCACGGCAGGATCCTCGATGAAGGCGGCGGTGACGTTGGCGGTGGCGGTCGAGATGATCGCCACCCGGCGGTCGAAGATCATCATCCGGGCGAACGGCTCGTCAAGGACGCGGAAGCGCACCCCCCAGCCGGTGGCCTCGGCCGCGTAGGCGGCGGTGTGCGGAGTCCACCGGGCGACCGGCTGGTACAGGACGCTGGCCGTCACGCCGCGGGCGAGTGCCTGCCGCATCCGCGCGTGGTCGTCCAGGTACTCGGGCGGCCGCTCCCCGGGCTGGGCGGCCAGTCCTTCCTCGCGGTACTCGGCCTCGACCGCCAGCAGGCGCTGCTGGATCTGCTCCAGCGAGGTCAGATGGGTGATCCGCGCGGCCGGATCGCTGCGACGCCGGGCACTGTCGTACGACTCGGCCAGCGCGTCCATCCCGGATGCCGCCCGGTCGGCGCGGGCCAGCAGCCCGGCGGCCCTCCCCCGCAGGTCGGCGCTGAGCTGGAGACCGGCCGCCCGCGGGTTGACGGCCACCACCCAGCCGTTCACCTCGGAGTGCACCAGCAACCGGAGTTCCAGCAGCCGGGCGGTGGCGGCGGCGTCCTGCTCCATCACCTCCCGCAGCGAGACCCGGCCGGCCCGCAGGACGGCGAGATAGAGCGCCTTGTCGGCCTCGTTCGGTGTGGTGTGGGCGAGTTCAGGCATGCCGACCGCCGTCGCGCATCAACCAGCCGAGCTGGAACAGGGTTTCGGCGTCGTAGCGCTCGCGCAGCCGGGCGATGTGGGCGGCCACCGTCCGCTCGGACAGGGCGAGTCGGGAGGCCACCGCTTTCTGGGTCAGCCCGGCGGCGAGCAACTCGCCCACTCGGCACAGCACTTCGGGCAGTTCCCGGCCGACCTGGTCGAACCACGGGACGCGGACGGCCCGTTCCCAGTCCCGGAGGAAGACACCGACCAGGTGGTCGACCACGGCAGGATCCTCGATGAAGGCGGCGGTGACGTTGGCGGTGGCGGTGGAGATGATCGCCACCCGGCGGTCGAAGATCATCATCCGGGCGAACGGCTCGTCAAGGACGCGCAGCCGCATGCCCCAGCCGGTGGCGTCGGCCGCGTAGGCGGCGGTGTGCGGGGTCTGCCGGGCGACCGGCTGGTACAGGATGTCGATCGCGGCCCCTTCGCCGAGCGACTTCCGGACCCGGTCGTTGGTGTGCACGTACGAGGGGCGTTCGCCGGGCTGGGCGATCAGCGCCTCTTCGCGGTACTCGGCCTCGACCGCCAGCAGGCGCTGCTGGATCTGCTCCAGCGAGGTCAGGTGGGTGATCCGCGCGGCCGAATCGCTGCGACGCCGGGCCACGGCGTAGGACTCGGCCAGTGTGTCCATCCCGGAGGCCGTGCGTTCGGCGCGGGCCAGCAGGTCGCCGGCGCTCTCCCGCAGGGCGGCGCTCAGCCGGGCCCCGGCCGTCCGCGGGTTGACGGCCACCACCCAGTCGTTCACCTCGGAGTGCACCAGCAGGCCGAGCGCGAGCAGCCGGGCGGTGGCGGCGGCGTCCTGTTCCGTCACCTCCCGCAGCGGGACCTGGCCGGCCCGCAGGACGGCGAGGTACAGCGCCTTGTCGTCCTCGTTCGGTGTGGTGTGGGCGAGTTCAGGCACGGCAGCCGCCGTCGCGCATCAACCAGCCGAGCTGGAACAGGGTTTCGGCATCGTAGCGCTCGCGCAGCCGGGCGATGTGGCCGGCCACCGTCCGCTCGGACAGGCCGAGGCGGGAGGCCAGCGCCTTCTGGGTCAGCCCGGCGGCCAGCAACTCGCCCACCCGGCGCAACACTTCGGGAAGCTCCCGGCCGACCACGTCGAACCACGGGACGCGGACGGCCCGCTCCCAGTCCCGGAGAAAGAGCCGCACCAGGTGCTCGACCACCGTGCGGTCCTCGATGAACGCGGCGCCGCTGCGGTTGTCCACGGTGGTGGCGATCACCGCGACCCGGCGGTCGAAGATCATCATCCGGGCGAACGGCTCGTCGAGCACCCGGAACCGCATGCCCCAGTCGGTGCAGGCGGCCGCGTAGGCCGCGGTGTGCGGGGCCTGCCGGGCGGTCGGCTGGTAGAGGACGTCGGCCGTCGCGCCGCGGGCCAGCGCGGCCCGGATCCGGGGGTTCTCGCTCAGGAACTCGGGGGCGCGCGGGCCGGGTTGGGCGGCCAACGCCTCGTCCCAGTGGTCGGACTCGATCTCCAGCAGCCGCTGCTGGATCTGGGTCTGCCCGAACACATGGGCGATCCGGGTGCGCCGCTGGGCCGCCTCGTACGAGTCGGCCAGGGCTTCGAGGCCGGTTCCCGAGCTCTCGGCCCGGGCCAGCAGGTCGCCCGCGTTCTCCCGCAGCGCGGCGGACAGCTTCGAGGTGGCGACGCGCGGGTTCACGGCCACCACCCACTCCTGGTGGACGTACTGGCTCAGCAGACCGAGCTCCAGCAGCCGGACGGTCGAGGCGGCGTCCTGCTCCATCAGCTCCCGCAGCGAGACCCGGCCCGCCCGCAGCACCGCCAGGTACAGCGCCTTCTCGGCCTCGCTCGGCGCGGCGTGCGCAGCGTGCGCGGCGTGGGCGACAGGCATGGCCTGGGCTGCGTGGGCGGCGGGCGCCGGGTGCGCGGTGCGGTCAGGCATCCCGTTCGCCCTTCCGCATCAGCCAGCCGAGTTGGAACAGCGTCTCGGCACCGTACAGGTCGCGCAGCCGGGAGATGTGGCCGGCCACCGTGCGCTCGGACAGGCCGAGGCGGGTGGCGATGGCCTTCTGGGTGAGGCCCTGGGCAAGCAGGCTGCCGATCCGGTCGGCGGCGGTCCGGGCGGGGGCGGCGTCGAGCAGGCTCTCCCAGCAGACGCGTTCGGCCCGGTCCCAGTCGCGGTCGAAGTTGGCGACGATCATCGCCACGATGGCGGGGTCGGAGAGCACGGCGGCCCGGCTGTGGTCGTCGGAGGCGGGCACCACGGCGGCGGCCCGGTCGAAGACCAGGGTGCGCTGGAAGGGCTCGTCGAGCAGCCGGACCTCGCCGCCGGCCTCGGTGACGGTGGCGGCGTAGCGGATCGCGGCGGGCTCGGCGAGCGCGATGGGCTGGTAAAGGGTGAGGATCCGGCAGCCGCGGCGCAGCAGCGGGAGCTCCTGGCGCAGGGACAGTTCCAGCGCCGCGGGCTCCGCCTGGCCGGGCTGAGCGGTCAGGGCCTCCTCCCGGCAGGCGGCGCCGAGTTGGGCGATCCGCTGCCGGATGTGCTCGCGTCCGGTGACCTGGATGTCGGCGGAGCCGGGTTCGGACGGGCGGGGCACGCTGTCGTAGGCGGCGATCAGCGGGTCGAGGTCGGCGGTCAGGCGCTCGGCCCGGTTGAGCAGGCGGGTGGCCTCGGCGTTCATCTCGGTGCCGAGGGTGGTGGCCACGAAGCGGGGGTTGACGGCCAGGTAGGAGCCGTCCAGGCCGTCGGAGACCAGCAGGCCGGTGCGCAGCAGTTCGGCGAGCGGGTCGCGGCCGGGGGCGGTGGCACCGGGGGCGGTCGCGGGGACGGCCCCGGGAACGGCGTCGGCGGCGACCCGGCCGCCGGCTTCCAGGACGTCCAGGTAGAGGCGCCAGGCCGGTTCGTCTATCGGCCTGTTCCCGGGCGCGAACTCCGCGCCGGAAAACGCGGTAATGGCGGTAACGGCGGTAAGGGCGGGAGCCGCGGATGCCGCGGTGGCGGCGGGGATCGCGACAACGGCGGGGGCCACGGGGGCGGCAGGGGCCGCAGTGGCGGCGGGCGCCGCGGAGGCGGCCGGGGCCGCGTACGTGGGGGTCGGGTCAGCCATGCCCGCCGCCGCCTCTCATCAGCCAGCCGAGCTGGAACAGGGTGCCGGCGCCGTACAGGTCGCGCAGTCGGGAGATGTGGCCGGCGACGGTGCGCTCGGAGAGGCCGAGGCGGGTGGCGACGGCGCGTTGGGTGAGGCCCTGGGCGAGCAGGCGGCCGACCCGGTCGGTGATGGTGCGGGTGAGGGTCCGGTTGTCGAGGTGGTGCCAGTGGACCTGTTCGGCGCGGGCCCAGTCGCGTTCGAAGCCCGCGACCAGGTAGGCGATGGCGGCGGGGTCCTCGACGAACGCGGCGCGGTTGTGGTCCTCGGTGGCGGGGATGACGGCGATCCGCCGGTCGATGACGATCAGGCGGAGGAACGGCTCGTCCAGGATCCGCAGTTGGGCCCCGTGCCCGGACATCGAGGTGGCGTGCCGGACGGCGCTTTCCTCGGTTAGCGCGACGGGCTGGTAGAGGGCGCGCAGGGTGGCGCCCCGGCTGAGCATCCGCCGGTCCTGGGTGTGGGCGAGTTCGAGGACGGCGGGCGGGCGCAGGCCGGGCTGGGCGCTGAGCAGTTCGAGGCGGCAGTCGGAGACCAGTTGGGCGATCCGCAGCCGGATGTCCTCCTGGCCGTCGACGTAGACGGCCCGTGCGGTCCGGTCGGCGGGCCGGGGGACGGCGTCGTAGGCGCGGGCGAGCGGGTCGAGGGCGTCGGGCAGCCGGTTGGCGTCCAGCAGCAGCCGGGTGGCGCGGGAGCGCAGGTCGGCGCCGAGGCGTTCGGCGACGGCGCGCGGGCTGACCGCGACGTAGCAGTGGTCGATCGGGTTGGGCAGCACCAGGCCGATCGCCACCAGCTGTTCCAGCAGGGCGTGTTGGCGTTCGGGGGTGAGTTCGGGGCCGAGCGCGGACGGCGCGTCGAACGGTATCCGGCCGCCGGCGGCGAGGACGGCCAGGTAGAGCCGGGTGGCGTCCTCCTCGGGCAGGCCGGTGTCCGGGTCGTACGGTCGGGAGCCCGGGTCGCACGGGCCGCCGTCCGGTCCGGACAGTACGGTGCCCGCCAGGGGCGGTGCGGTGCCCGCCGCGGACGGTACGGTGCCCGTCGCGGACGGTACGGGGTCCGGTTCGGACTTCGGGTGGTCCGCTGCCACGTCGAGCACTCCCTGCCGTCTTCCTCCGTTTGCGGATGATGATCCCAGCAGGGCCGTCGGGCTCGACGGCGGGAGTCGTCCCCGCGGTTACGGGCGTGTCCCCCGGGGCGGGTGCCGATCGGCACCCGGATCCCGGAGGACCCGCTCGTGTCACGCCAGCGTCACGGCGCTTCGGTGAGGCGGAGCAGCAACGCCTCACCGATCCGGTACCGGTAGCCACCACCACACGTGGCGTCCCGGCCGGTGCTCTTCCCCCCGTTGCGCAGATACGAACGCACCTGTCGCCCCCACGCGAAGAGCAAGTCGCCGGCTCGGGCTGCGGCGGCCCGGGACGACTTGGCGTGACTACACCCTCACAGCGGGGCGAACTCCGAACAAGTGCTCTCCGGCTGCAGGTTCCCGCAAGTGCAGGAACCTGCATCAAAGAGCCCGCCGCGGCGTCCGGAATCGCGCTTTCCCCGGCATTGCCCCCCTCTCCCGAACAGTCATTCGGAAGGGGCGGCGGGAACGCGCGGGACGGTGGCGCCGCGGCGGCCCGGAATGTCACTGCCCGCGCCCGGAATTCCACAATCCTCCGCCGGATCCCCCGATCCGGAATCGACCGCACCGAATGCCGATCCGCGCTCCGGGCCGCTTCCCGGGTCCTGCGAACCGTCCCCGGACCGTCCCCGAACCCTCTCCGGGCTGCCCCCGGGGCCGCCGCCGGGGCCGCCGCCGGACCGCCGCCGGAGAGCCAGGCCGTCCGGGATCCGCGCAGGTCACAGCAGGCGGCCCGCCCGCAGTCCGGCCGCGGTGCGCACCAGGGCCACCGCCCAGGTGGTGAGCAGCAGCAGGTAGAGCGCGACGGCGAGCCCGGTGAATCCGCCGAATCCGGTGTGGCCGGCGAGTCCGGTCGCACCGGTGACGAGCGTTCCGATCGGGAAGGTGGCCGCCCACCAGGTCATCGCGAACGGCATTTCGGCACGCAGGGCCCGCAGGTTGGCGGCGAGTGCCACCGCCAGCCAGAGCAGGGCGAATCCCATCACCGCGACGCCGTACACCTCGGCCAGGCCGCGGGCGACCGCCACCGCGCCCGGCCCGCCGCCGGGAAGCGCTCCGCCGGGGAGCGCGAGCGGCACCGCGTCGGCGAACTTCTGCACCGCGGTGGTGGACTGGCCCAGCGGCCCGAGCACCAGGAACAGCGACGGGGTGAGCACCAGCGCGGGCAGCTTGCCGTGCACCAGCCCGCCGAGCACCACCGGCAGCAGCGCCAGGGTGGCGAGCAGGCTGGCGCCGAACATCGCCACGCAGCCGTACAGCATCGCCTGCCGGGCCGCCCCCTCGGGCAGGTGCGGGATCAGCGCGGGGCCGAGCGCGGCGGACACCATCGGCGCGACCACCGGCAGCAGCCAGGTCGGGTTTGCCTCCAGCACGGACAGCCGGTGCCGGGTGATCATCAGGTAGGGCAGCCCGGCGGCCACCAGCAGGGCGTACGCGGTGCCCGTCGTCCACAGCAGGACGTCGAGCGCGAGGGCGGGTCGTCCGCCGAGCAGCGGGCCGCCGACGGTCAGCGCGCCGTAGCCGACGGCCAGCAGGGCCATCGGCGGGCAGCCGTAGAAGACGGCGGCGGACGGGTCCTCCAGCAGGGTGCGCCGGGCCTGCGCGCGGTGCCGGGTCAGGTGGACGGCGCGGCCGGCCAGCAGGGCGGCGAGCATCAGCAGCGAGAGCGTCCAGACCGCCTCGGCGAAGGCCGTCCGGCCGGGGAGGCGCACCGGCAGCGCGGCGGCGGCGCTGCCGGTGATCGCGGTGCCCATCACGGTGGCGTACCAGTTGGGGCCGAGCCGGGACAGGTCGAGGGCGCGCAGGGTGGTGCGCGGCGCGAGGAGGGTTGCCATGGCACCACCGTCCCCGCGCGGGCGGGACGGCGGTAGCGGGACGTCCGCTATGAGGACATAGCCTGGGTCTATGGCCCTCTCCCCGCACGTCCCGGAACTCGGCGCCCTGGAGCTGCTGCTCGCCGTGGCGCGGCTGGGCAGCGTCGGGCGGGCCGCCGCCGAGCTGGGCGTCAGCCAGCCCGCCGCGAGCGCCCGGATCAAGGGCATGGAGCGGCAGATCGGGGTGCCGCTGCTGGAGCGCTCGCCGCGCGGCTCCCGGCCCACCGAGGCGGGCCGGCTGGTGGTCGAGTGGGCCCGGCAGGTGGTGGAGGCGGCGCAGGCGCTGGACGCCGGGATCGACGCGCTGCGCGGCCGCCGGGACGCCCGGCTGCGGGTGGTGGCCAGCCTGACCGTCGCCGAGTACCTGATGCCGGGGTGGCTGCTGGCCCTGAACGAGGCCAGTCCGGGCACCGCCGTGACGCTGCGCACCGCCAACTCGCACGACGTGGCCGCCCGGGTGCTGGCGGGCGAGGCCGACCTGGGCTTCGTCGAGGGCACCTCCACCCCGCCCGGCCTGTCCGGCGCGGTGGTGGCCGCCGACCGGCTGGTGGTGGTGGTCTCCCCCGAGCACCGCTGGGCCCGCCGCCGCACCCCGGTGACCGGTGCCGAGCTGGCCGCCACCCCGCTGGTGCTGCGCGAGGTCGGCTCCGGGACGCGGGAGGTGCTGGAGGAGGCGCTCGCCCCGTACGGCGGCCCGGCCGCGCCCCGGCTGGAGCTGGCCTCCTCGACGGCGCTGAAGGCGGCCGCGATGACCGGCGCGGGCCCGGTCTGCCTGAGCGAGCTGGCGGTGACCGAGGAGCTGGCCACCCGCCGGCTGGTCGCGGTGCCGCTGGACGGGCTGGAGCTGGAGCGCCCGCTGCGCGCGGTCTGGCCGGCCGGCCAACGCCCGGCCGGGCCGGCCCGGGAGCTGCTGGGGCTGACCCGGGGGCCGGTGCCGCGACGGGTCGCCCAGGGGAACTGAGCGGAAACCCTTCGTAAAACCTGAGCGGAATAGACTCAACTTAGTGCATGCTGTACTCAGCAGACTCGCACCAGTCCCGAGACGAGAGGGGTATGCCCGCAGTGGACGCCAGTAAGTTCACCAGCAAGACGCAGGAGGCCCTGTCCTCCGCCATCCGGCAGGCCAGCGCCGCGGGGAACCCGGACGTCAAGCCGGTGCACATCCTGCTGGCCCTGCTCGACCAGCCGGAGGGCCTGGCCCGCCCGCTGCTGGAGGCCGTCGGGGCGGACGCCGGGCGGGTCGCCGCCGCCGCCCGCCAGCAGGCCGCCGCCCTGCCCGCCGCCCAGGGCTCCACGGTCGCCGCGCCGAACCTGGCGCGCGACACCCTGGCCGTGCTGGAGGAGGCCGGCCGACGCGCCGACGACCTGGACGACCAGTACGTCTCCACCGAGCACCTGCTGGTCGGCCTGGCCGCCGAGGGCGGGCAGGTCGCCGACCTGCTGAAGCAGCAGGGCGCCACCGCCAAGACGCTGCTGGCCGCGTTCAAGGAGGTCCGGGGCAGCGCCCGGGTCACCTCGAAGGACCCGGAGGGCACCTACAAGGCCCTGGAGAAGTACGGGTCGGACCTCACCCAGGCCGCCCGGGACGGCAAGCTCGACCCGGTGATCGGCCGCGACCAGGAGATCCGCCGGGTGGTGCAGGTGCTCTCCCGGCGCACCAAGAACAACCCGGTGCTGATCGGCGAGCCCGGCGTCGGCAAGACCGCCGTGGTCGAGGGCCTGGCCCAGCGGATCGTCGCGGGTGACGTGCCGGAGTCGCTGCGCGGCAAGCGCCTGGTCTCGCTCGACCTGGCGGCGATGGTCGCGGGGGCGAAGTTCCGCGGCGAGTTCGAGGAGCGGCTGAAGGCCGTCCTGAACGACATCAAGGCGTCCGACGGCCAGGTGATCACCTTCATCGACGAGCTGCACACCATGGTCGGCGCGGGCGCCGGCGGCGACTCCGCGATGGACGCGGGCAACATGCTCAAGCCGATGCTGGCCCGCGGCGAGCTGCGGATGGTCGGCGCCACCACGCTGGACGAGTACCGCGAGCGGATCGAGAAGGACCCGGCCCTGGAGCGCCGCTTCCAGCAGGTGATGGTCGGCGAGCCGTCCGTAGAGGACACCATCGCGATCCTGCGCGGCCTCAAGGGCCGCTACGAGGCGCACCACAAGGTGGAGATCACCGACGCCGCCCTGGTCGCCGCGGCGACGCTGTCCAACCGGTACATCACCGCCCGCTTCCTGCCCGACAAGGCGATCGACCTGGTCGACGAGGCCGCGTCCCGGCTACGGATGGAGATCGACTCCTCCCCGGTGGAGATCGACGAGCTGCAGCGCTCCGTCGACCGGCTGCGGATGGAGGAGCTGGCGCTGGAGAAGGAGTCCGACCCGGCCTCGGTCGAGCGGCTCGGCAAGCTCCGGCGGGACCTGGCGGACAAGCAGGAGCAGCTGAGCACCCTCAACGCCCGCTGGGAGCAGGAGAAGAAGTCGCTCAACCGGGTCGGCGAGCTCAAGGAGCGCCTCGACGACCTGCGCGGCGCCCTGGACCGCGCCCAGCGCGACGGCGACTTCGAGCGCGCCTCCAAGCTGATGTACGCCGAGATCCCGGCCGCCGAGCGGGAGTTGACCGAGGCGCAGGACCGCGCGGCGGACGAGCCCAGCACCACCATGGTCAAGGAGCAGGTCGGTCCGGACGACGTGGCCGACGTGGTCGCGTCCTGGACGGGCATCCCGGCCGGCCGGCTGCTGGAGGGCGAGAGCGCCAAGCTGCTGCGGATGGAGGAGGAGCTCGGCCGCCGCCTGATCGGCCAGCACGAGGCCGTCCGCGCCGTCTCCGACGCGGTGCGCCGCACCCGCTCCGGCATCGCCGACCCGGACCGGCCGACCGGCTCGTTCCTGTTCCTCGGCCCGACCGGCGTCGGCAAGACCGAGCTGGCGAAGGCCCTGGCGGACTTCCTCTTCGACGACGAGCGCGCCATGGTCCGGATCGACATGAGCGAGTACGGCGAGAAGCACTCGGTCTCCCGCCTGGTCGGCGCCCCGCCCGGGTACGTCGGCTACGAGGAGGGCGGCCAGCTCACCGAGGCGGTCCGCCGCCGCCCGTACAGCGTCGTCCTGCTGGACGAGGTGGAGAAGGCCCACCCCGAGGTGTTCGACGTGCTGCTCCAGGTGCTGGACGACGGCCGGCTCACCGACGGCCAGGGCCGCACGGTCGACTTCCGCAACGCGATCCTGATCCTCACCTCCAACCTCGGCTCCCACGCTTTTAATGAACCGAGCCTGGTGGACCCGAACACTCCGGAGGAGCGGAAGAAGGAACTGGTGCTGGAGACGGTGCGCAAGTCCTTCAAGCCGGAGTTCCTGAACCGGCTGGACGACATCGTGGTGTTCGACCCGCTGGGCACCGAGGAGCTCAGCCGGATCGTCGACCTCCAGGTCGCCGCGCTGGCCCGCCGCCTGCACGAGCGCCGGCTCACCCTGGACGTCACCCCGGCCGCCCGGGACTGGCTCTCGCTCACCGGCTACGACCCGGCGTACGGCGCCCGGCCGCTGCGCCGGCTGGTGCAGTCCGCGATCGGCGACCAGCTGGCCAAGGAGATCCTCTCCGGCCGGGTGCACGACGGCGAGACGGTCGTGGTCGACCACAAGGTCGGCGCCGACCGGCTGACGGTCGGGCCGCGCACCTCACTGGCGAAGTGACCTCGCCGGCGGAATGACCTCGCCGGCAAAGTGACCGCCGCGCTGCCGCGCCCGGACCGGCACCCCGCCGGGGACCTCACTCCCCGCCGGTGGCGATGATCCGGGCGTAGCGGCGGTCCTGCTCGGCGTGCGCCTGCTTCAGCGGCTCCAGTTCCCCGGCGTGCCGGTCGAGCTGGCCGCGCTGGTAGCCCGCCAGCACGGCGAACCAGACGCCCGCCAGGCCGGTGCCGGCCGTGCAGTCCCGGTCGGCGCGGGCCGCGGCCAGCTCCTGGGGCGTGACGGCCGTCCCCGCGCCCTGGTAGCGGGCCGCCAGCGACTGCGGGTCCTCGGCCGGGACGCCGGACCGGGCCATGCAGTCCTTCCAGGCCGCGGTGGCGGCCACCACCCGCGGGTCCGCCGCGGTGGCCCGCAGCGACTCCCCGTACAGGCGCTGGTACAGCTCGGCGGCCTTCGAGCCGCCGTCGGCGATCCGCTCCAGGCCCCGGCGCGCGCAGTCGTCGCTCGCGGTCTGCTCCGCCTCGGAGAGCTCCGGCGGGCCGGGCCGGGCCTGCCCGGTCCGGGCGGTGTGGAAGCCCCGGATCTCGGCCTGCTCCCCCAGGTAGCCGAACGCGCCCGCCGCGACCCCGTCCGATCCGTCGGCGGCACCGGCACCGGCGGTGGCGGCGGCGGCACCCGCACCCGCACCCGCAGTGGCGCCGGCCGCCGGGGAAGCCGCCGCGGAGCCGTCCGCCGGGTCGTAGGAGGTGTACCCGGCCTGCCGCATGCACCGGGCGGTGAGCACCCGGACGGCCTGGAAGCGGCGCTGCGCCAGCTCCTCGCTCGGCCCGTACGCGGCCAGCGGCAGGGCCGCCATCCCGGCCCGGACGCTCGGCGGCGGCGGGGGCGAGGCCGCGATCGAGGGCCGCGGCAGGTCGGGGCCGGCGGGCTCCCCGCCGCCGCCCGGGAAGCAGGCCGCGCACAGCAGTGCGGCGACCGCCGCCGCGAGTGCCGCGCCCGCGCGCCGGCGCGTGCCGGAACCACCCCGTACCGTCATGTTCTCCCCCCAAGCCGTGCGGCGCCCCGCGGCCGGTGACGCACCCCCCGGTGCGGCCCGCGGACGACCCGATCGGACGCTAACGGCCCGCCCCCGGCGGTGCAACTCCCGCACCCCGCGGGCCCGCTGGGCCGACGGTCGGCGGCCGGCCCGGACGGGCGGCGCGGGCGGCGGGCCGGGCCGGGCTGCCACGGCTTGCAGGGACATGATCACGCACCGAGGTGCACCCTGTGCCGCGGGCCCCGAATGAGGCAGGATGGAGACAGGAAAGGCGGCCCCCCATCGGCAGCCGACCGTGCACCGTGAAAGGGACACCCCCGTGAGCATCGACCCGTCGTCCATCCCGTCCTTCGGCCTGCCGCAGCCGCCGCAGGGGGGCGGCCAGCCCGGTGGTGCGCCGGCCGGGCCGCCGCCGGTGATCGTCCCGGACCAGAACCTGGTGGCCCAGCTGCTCGACCAGATGCAGCTCAAGCACGTGGTGGACGAGGAGGGCGACCTCACCGCCCCCTGGGAGAACTTCCGCGTCTACTACATGTTCCGCGGCGACCACAAGGAGCTGTTCGCGGTCCGGGCGTTCTACGACCGCCCGTTCACGCTGGAGCAGAAGCCCGAGATCCTCGCGCTGATCGACGAGTGGAACCGCGAGACCCTGTGGCCCAAGGTCTACACCCACACCCACGACGACGGCGTGGTCCGGCTGATCGGTGAGTCCCAGATGATCGTCGGCAACGGCGTCAACCTGGAGTACTTCGTCGGCACCACCGCCAACTGGACGCAGGCCGCGGTCGGCTTCGAGCAGTGGATGGTCGAGCAGCTCGGCGGCGACAAGGCCGCGGACGGCGAGCCGGCCGCCGACGGCGAGGACGGCCCGGCCGACGAGGTCTGAGCCCTCCCCCACGACAGCCCGGACGGGCCCGCCCCCTGCGTGTCGCGCAGGGAGCGGGCCCGTCCGGCTTTCGCGTCCGGCCTCCGCCGCGTCCGGCCTGCGCCGCATCCGGCTTCCGCACCCGGACGCGGCTCCCGGTGCGGCGGTCAGCCGGTGCAGCGGGCCGGCCCGGCGGTCAGCCGGTGCAGCGGGCCCGGGGCA
>NZ_JBHUWH010000026.1:0-33914 GCF_042670125.1 Kitasatospora sp. NPDC057198
CCGGAGGACCATCCGGTACCGCGGCCCCGCCGTGCGTCCGGCTACTCGGGCTTGCGGAACACCCGCGTCGCGGTGATCTGCCCGTGGACGGCCGGCCCGTCCGGGTCCTGCGGGGCCGGCAGGCCGGGGCGCAGGTGCTCCTCGACCGAGATGTACTTCAGGCCGGCCCGCAGGTCGGCGTCGTTGCGCAGCCGGATGACCAGCGGGAACTCGGCCAGCGCGGTGGTGTCGAACAGGCCGGTGGTGTAGATGAGCTGGACGCCGAGCGCGTCGGCGACGGCGCGCTGGAGCTCCAGCAGGTAGGTCGCGTTGGCGCGGCCGATCGGGTTGTCCAGGAACAGCGTGCCGGCGTGCCGCAGCTGGGACTGGCCGCGGTCGTTGGCGCGCAGCGCGGCCATCGTGCAGTACAGCGCGATGGCGGCGGTGAGCAGCTGGCCGCCGGAGAAGACGTCCGACATCTGGCCGACCGAGACGCGTTCGGCGCGCAGCACCGCGTCCGGCTTGAGGATCTCGACCGAGACGCCCCGGGGGCCGATCGCGGCGGCGACGCCGCGCAGCAGCAGGGACATGCCGTCGCGGCGCAGGTCGGAGTTCTTCTTGACGGCGGAGCGGGTGGCCTCGTCGATGACCTCGCCGAGGCGTTCGACCAGGACGGCGTGGTCCGGGTCCTCGAAGCGGATCCGCAGGAACTCCTGGCCCGACCACTCGCCGAGGCCCTCGGGGAGCCGGGAGAGCCGCTGGGCGGCGCGCAGGGTGCCGAGCGAGGTCTCGACCAGGCCGCGCAGCCGGTCGACGATGGAGGAGCGGTTGCGCTCCAGCTGGGCGAGCTCGTCGGTGAGGACGCGCAGCCGGGGGGCGAACGCGGCGGCCCAGGCGGCGGCGTGGTCGGGCAGCGCGGCGGCGGGCAGTTCGCGGATCTGCTGCCGGGCGGGGGTGCGGACGGCCTCGTAGCGGGCGGCGTTGGCGTGCCGGACGAGGGCGTCGGCGGCGTCGCGGACGGCGAGTTCGGCGCCGGTGAGCTCGGTGGCGGCGGTGCGCATGGCGCGCCGGGTGTCGGTGACGGCGGCGCGGGCGGCGGCCAGCGAGCCGAGGTAGGCGTCGGCTTCGGGGTCGGTCTCCTCGCCGTTGTCGCGCAGCGCGTCGCGGAGCTGTCCGGCGAGTTCCTCGAAGTCGGTGGCGGCGGCCTGCGCCTGGTCCAACGTCCTTTGCAGGTCGCCGTGTTCGGTACGGGCGGCGTCGACGCGTTCGCGGCGTTCGGCGAGCAGCGCGGTGGCGGTGCGCAGCAGGGCCTGGGCGTGCTCGGGGTCGGCGGGGAGCAGGTCCTCGGGGAGTTCGGTGTGCGCCTCGCCGCCCGCCGGCGCGGAGCGTTCGGCGTCGCCGCGCAGCCGGCCGACCTCCTCGGAGGCGGCGCCGGAGCGGGCCTCGATGAGGGTGACGAGTTCCTCGGCGCGGGCGGCGGCGGCCTGCCGGGCGGGGCCGTCGGCGCCGTCGGGGCTGGCGAGGAGTTCCTCGGCGCGGGCCTTGACCTTGTTGCTGAGCCGCTCGAGTTCGGCGGCGGCGGCGGTCTCGTCGCTCTCGGCGCGGGCCTGTTCGGCGCGCAGGTCGGCGCCGACGCCGACCTTCTCGTAGAGCTGGGCGGCGGCCCGGTACGCCTCGCGCAGGGCGGGCAGCGAGGCGGGGGCGGCGGCCTCCGGCTCGGGGTTGGCGCCGACGGCGGCGATCTCGGCGCGTTCGCCGCGCAGGGTGCGGGCGGTGCGGCGGGCGTCGTCGGCGGCGCGCTGGGCGGCGCGGCGGTCCTCGTCGCAGGTGCGGGCGCGTTCGGCGCACTGGGCCTGGCGGCGCTCGCACTCGGCGGCGTCGTCGGCGAGTTCGCGCAGCCGGCGCGACCAGTTGGCGCGTTCGAGCAGCCGGAAGGCGAGTCCTTCGAGGGCGTCGGCGCGGCGGCGGGCGCGCTGGGCGGCCTCCCGGCACTCCTCGTGGCGGGCGGCGGCGGCCTGGTGCTCGGCGTCGGCCTCGGCGCGGTCGGCGCGCAGGGTGGCGAGTTCGGCGGCGGTGGTCTCGGCGTGCAGGGCGGCCGCGGCGGCGTTCTCGGCGAGTTCGGCGAGGGTGCCGGGCGGGCAGGCGGCGTGCCAGGAGGCGAGCCGGGCGGCGAGGGCGCGGTCGCCGCCGAGCCGGGCGGCGAGTTCGCGGATGTGCTCCTCGCGGGCGGTGGCGCGGGTGCGCAGTTCGCGGCGCTCGTCGTCGGCGGCGGTCTCGTTGTGCATGGCCGGGTTCGGCGGCACCAGGAAGTACGCGGGCTCGCCCTCGATGGGGGCGATCAGCGCGGCGGCGGTGCCGACGGCGACGGTGGAGCGCGGCAGCAGGGCGGCGGCGGCCAGGGCCTCGCGGGCCCGCTCCAGCGAGGCGGGGTCGGTGACCACGACGCCGTCGACGAGTTCGGGGCGGGCGGCGAGGATGGCGTCGTGGTCGGCGGGGTCGACGGACTGGGCGAGGTAGCGCCAGCCGGGGAGGGCGGGGATGCCCTGTTCGCCGAGGTGCTCGACGGTGGCGAGGACGTCGGGGCCGGGCGGCAGCAGGCCGCCGTCACCGAGGGCGGCGAGGATCCGGGAGTCGTCGGCGGCGGCGGTGCGCAGGTCGAACAGGGTGCGTTCGGCGGTGGCGACGGACTGGTCGAGCAGTTCGCGCAGGTCTTCGGCACTGGCGTCGAGGCCGCGCGGGGTGAGGAAGCCCTCGGACTCCTCGGCGCCGTCCTGGTAGGGCGTCAGGGAGAGCAGTTCGGCGAGCCGGGGTTCGGCGGCGAGCTGGGCGGCGGTGCGCTGTTCGGCGGCCAGCGCGCGTTCGGCGGCGGTGCGGGCGTCGGCGGCGCGGGCGGCGGCGAGTTCGGCGCGGGCCTCGGCGGCGGCGCTCTCGCGGGCCCGGACGGCGCTCTGCTCGGCGGCGGTGCGGGCCCGGTCGAGGGCCTCGGCGGCGGCGGCGCCGGCGTCGGCGGCCTGCAGGGCGGCGCGAGCCGGGTCGGGTTCGGCGCCGGAGTCGTCGATCCAGCCGGCCGCGACGGCGGCGGCGGTCTCCTGCTCGACCTCGGCGAGGCGCTGGCGCAGGTGCTCGGCCTCGGAGCGGGCCTTCTGGGCGGCGGTGGCGGCGGCGGTGGCCTCGGACTGGGCGGTGGCGCCGTCCTCCTGGAGCTCGCCGGCCCGCAGTTCCTCCTGGTCGGCGCGGGTCTCGGCGTTCGCGGCGGCGCTCTCCAGGGCGCGGGCGAGGGCGCCGGCGGCGCGGTCGCGGGCGGCGAGGGCGGGGGCGGCGTCGAGTTCGGCCTCCCGGATGGCGGCGGCGACGCGTCCGGCCCGGTCGGCGGCGGCGCGGTGCCGCAGGACGGCCTCGGCGGCCTGCCAGGCGGCGTACTGGGCGCGGGCGTCGGTGAGTTCGCGGCGCAGCCGGGCGGCTCCGGCGGTGGCCGCCTCCAGGCCCAGGGTGGCGTGCCGGTAGGTGAGTTCGGAGACGATCAGCGAGTGCCGGGTGCGGTCGGTCTCGGCGGCGGTGACGGCGCTCGCGGCGGCGGCGACCTCGACGGCCAGGTCGTGGACGCGGTCGCGCTCGACGGCGGAGCGGGCGGTGAGCGACAGCGCGAGCCTGCGGGTGCGGCGGTCGGCGGCGCGGTGGCCCTCGCGGACGGTCTCGCGGGCGGCGGTGGCGTCGACGATGCGCTGCAGCAGGTCGACCGAGCCGGCGGTGAAGTCGCGTTCGGCGGTGAGTTCGGCGCGGCGGCCGAGCTTGGCGGCGAAGCCGTGGACGAGGTCGGCAAGGCCGTCGGTGTCCCGGGTGTCGGTGACGGCGCGCAGCAGCAGGTCGGTGAAGTCGGCGTCGTTGCGGACGGCGAACAGGCCGGCCGCCTCGCCCTCGTCGGCGTTCATCTCGCGCTGGTAGCGGAAGAGTTCGGGGTCGAGGCCGAGGGCGCCGAGGTGCTCGATCCAGCGGTCGTGGATCTCCTCGAAGGTGACGTCGAGGTGGGGCTGGGCCTTGCCGGCCTCGGTGAGGGCGTCGCGGAAGCCCTTCATGGTGCGGCGGCGGCCGCGGGCCTGCTGGTCGCCGGTGAGGGCGGGGCGTTCGGCGACCGGCAGGCCGTCCAGGGTGAGGCCGGGGCCGGGCCGGAAGGAGTACCAGAGTTCGGCGAACTTGCGCGGGTCGGAGGAGACCTGGCGGCCGCGCCACTCGCTGACCTTGCCGACCACGATGAGTTCGCCGGTGACGGTGTGCTGCCACTCCAGGGCGACGTGGCCGCAGTCGTCGGCGAGCAGGAACTTGCGCAGCACGCCGGAGGAGGCGCCGCCGAGGGTGTTGCGGTGGCCGGGCAGCATCACCGAGAAGATCAGCTTGAGCAGGACGGACTTGCCGCCGCCGTTCTCCAGGAACAGCACGCCGGCGGGCGCGGGGCGGCGCTGCGGGCCCTCGGGCTCCTCGCCGAACAGGCCGATCTGCTGGGGCTGCGGCTCGGGGACGGGCTCGCCGACTCCGCGCAGGTCGAGCACCGTGTCGGCGTAGCGGGCGCCGGCCGGTCCGATCGAGTACAGGCGGACCCGGTTCAGCTCGTACATGTGCGGTGGTTCTCCTGGAGCGGTTGCGGCGGTGACGTGGGCGGGTCAGAGGGCGTGGAACGGCAGGCCGGCGTCGGCCACCAGTTCGTCGCTCTCGTCGGGCGGGGCCAGGGTGGGGGTGCCGTCGCTGACCGGGACGACGCCCAGGTCGAGGAGTTCGGCCATCGCGGCGCTGCCGGCCAGGTCGCGGACCTGGAGCTGGTAGCGGGCGGTGGTGCGGTAGGTGCCGCCGGAGTCGTCGGAGGTCTTCTGCAGGAAGCCGGAGTCGACCAGGAAGGACACCGCCTTGGAGACGATGCCGGTGGTGGAGCCGGACAGCCGGCGGGCGTCCTTGGTGGCGCCGGTCGCGGAGCGGCGGGCCCAGACCCGCCAGGCGGCCTCCAGGCCGGGGGCGTCGCTGGCCGGGTCGGTGTTGGCGCCCTCGGCCTCGGCGCGCTCCTCCAGGCGGCGGCACGCCTGCCGGACGAAGGCGTCCACGCCGTTGACGGTGACCCGGCCGAGGTAGCCGTCGTCGGCGAGGTCCTCGGGGCGGGGGAAGGCGAGCGCGGCGACCGCGAGGTGCGCCAGGCCGTGCAGGAAGCGGTCGGTGGACTCGGAGGCGGCGCGCCGCGAGTAGTCGCCCATCCGGACGGCGAACACCGAGTCCTCGGCGGCGGCCACCGCCATCCCGGCCCGGGCGGAGACCTCCAGCACGACCAGGCCCATGCCGGTGGCGACGGCGTCGGCGAGCCGGCCGAACGGCGGGTCCTCCCGGTAGCGGCGCACCAGTTCGCCGTACTCGGCGTCCCGGGCGGGCAGCAGCTTGGCCTGCAGGCCGAAGGAGACCAGCCGGGCGGCCTCGGCGACGTCCGCCGGGCTGATCGGCGCGGGGCCGGCGGGGGCGGCCGGTTCGCTCTCGGGCGGTGTCCACGCCTCGCTGGTGGTGGTCATCCGAGGGCTCCTTCGGTCCGGGCGGTGCGGGCGGTGCAAGTGCTGCGGGCGGTACGGGTGCGGCAGGTGGTGCGGGCGGTACGAGGACGGGTCACCCGGCCGCCCCGGTGCCCTTGGCGTCCTTGCGGTCGGCGGCCATGCCCGCGGCGTCCAGCAGGGCGCTGCCGACGATCAGGTCGGCGCCGCCGAAGCCGGGGTCGTCCAGCCGGGTGCCGTCGTCGACGGCGAACAGCAGCCGCTCCTCGCCCTGCCGGTAGGCGGTGCCGACCGGCGGGCTGGCCGCGTGCACGGCCAGCAGGGCGACCAGGTAGGCGAGTTCGCCGCCGTCCCGGTCCTCCTCGTCGTCGAGGTCGCGGGCCCGGCGGCGGGCGTCGGCGAGCAGGCCGGAGAGCCGGCGGGGGGCGTCGGCGGGCAGGTCGAGCAGGTCGAGGGCGGCTTCCAGCTGGGCCTCGGAGAAGCGGCTGTCGTCGGGGGTGGCGACCAGGTCGGGTTCGGGGAGCTCGGCGCCGAGGTGCTCGCGTTCGACGGGCGGGGTGAGCAGCAGGTCGACCAGGTCGGTGACCCGGACCGAGACGGGGGTGCGCAGGCCGGTGGCGCGGGCGAAGAAGGCGTCGGTGGGCCGGGTGGCGTCGGCGAGCGGCAGGGTGAGCACGGGGGCGAGCAGCTGCCCGTACAGGTCGATGCCGCTGCGGGCGGTGGGCGCGGCGAACGCCTGCCGGTCCTGTTCGGCGCGGAACAGCGGGCCGGCCTCCAGCAGGCGGGTCTGCAGCTGGGTGTGGCGGCGGATGCAGTCCTTGACGATGTCGACGAGCTCGGCGGCGCGGCGCTTGTGCTCGCCGTCGACGCTCTCGTCGCGGGCCTTGCGGATGTTGGTGAGGATCGCGTTCTCGTGCCGGTACCGGTCGGCGATGTGGTCGAGCGCCTCGTCGATCAGGTCGGGGACGGTCTCCATCCAGTCGACCGCGCGGACGTTGCGCCGGGTGGCCTCCAGGGCGCGGCGCAGCGTCTCGGCGTACTGGACGGTGCGGTAGCGGGCCTGTTCGGCGGCGAGCTGGGCGTCGGCGAGGCGGCCGCGCCGGATCAGCACCTCCAGCTTGACCTCGGCGGCGATCTGGGCGCTGGTGACGTCGGTGTCGAGGGCGCCGACCAGCACGTTGACGGCCTCGTCGGTGGTGCGCAGGTAGACCCCGCCGTCCTGGCCGGGGACCTCCTCGATCAGCTTGAAGTCGTAGTCGCGGCGGGTGTACTCGCCGTCCGGGCCGAAGGTGCCGTAGACGGCGCGGAAGCCGCGGTCGACGCTGCCGACGTTGATCAGCGACTCCAGCACCCAGCGGGCGACCCGCTCGTGCTCGGCGACGGCCCGCCGCGGGTTCTGGGCGGCGATCCGGGGGAGCAGGCGGCCCAGCACTATGTCCCGGTCGGCGCCGGTGTCGAAGTCCATGTTGAGCGTGACCAGGTCGATCGCGGCGAGGCCGATCTCGGCCATGGTGTACGAGGCGTACTCGCCGGCCAGGTTGACCTTGCGGCTGTCCAGGTCGTGCAGCGGGGCGGTGCACGCCAGCGCCTTGAGCCGGCGGGCGAGCCCCTCGTCGGCGGCCGGGCCGGGGGCGGGCCGGGTGGGCTGGTCTGCGATGGCGGTCACGGGGGACAAGATTAGGGCTTTCCCCTGACAGGTCCGAAAAGTCCCTTATGAGAGCCCTGTTCCCGCGTGTTGAACGCGTTCAAATTCGGGTCTAGAGTCCTTCTCGCGACACCGCGTGCCGCCTCCGGCACCCGCGTCATGAGGGGGGTTCCCCATGTCCGACATCGCCACCGTCCCGGCCGGTTCCACCACCGCCGGACCGGCCTCCGCGCCCACCGCCGACACCGCGCACGTCCGCCGCCGCATCCGGCGCTGGCTGCTCCTGTTCATCGTCTGCCTGGCCCTCAGCGGGCTGACCGCCTTCCCCCTGCAGACCGAGACCTCGCTGCTGGCCCGCCTGGTCGACGCCACCGGCCTGGACGGCCTCTTCCCCGCCCTCGCCGACTGGGTGCACCGCGTCCGCGACGGCGTCGCCGACGGCTACGGCCGGCACCCCTTCCTCGCCTACGGCACCGACTGGCTCGCCTTCGCCCACCTGGTGATCGCCGCCGCCTTCTGGGGCCCGCTGCGCGACCCGGTCCGCAACGTCTGGGTGGTCCGCTGGGCGATGCTCGCCTGCGGCGGCGTCATCCCGCTCGCCCTGATCTGCGGCCCGCTGCGCGGCATACCCCTGTTCTGGCAGTGCGTCGACATGTCCTTCGGCGTCGTCGGCGTCGTCCCGCTGCTGATCGTCCACCGCCTGATCCGCGCCCTGGAGTGGCAGCAGGCCGTCACCGCCCACCACGACTTCGCCCGCACCGCGCCCTGCCCCTGAGCACCCCCGCCGCAGGGGGTTCAGCTGTCCATCGCGTAGCCCAGCTCCTCGGCGGCGATGCACCAGTACGCGTTCTCGTCCGCCACCGCCGCCGGGTCCACCGCCGCGAACCGGGCCAGCAGCGCGTCCGTCAGCTCCTCCGCCGCGGCCAGCGCCTCGTCCAGCTCCTCGCCCGCCTCGTACCGCTCGGCCTCCTCGGCGGCCGCCCGGTACAGCTCCAGGAAGGCGAGCAGCTGCCGCGGCCCGGAGTTCAGCACCCGCGGCTCGCCCTCCTCCTCCGGCAGCACCACCACCGGCCCGCCGTCGACCCGCACCCCGATCGCGCTCACCCCGGGGTCGACGGCGATCAGCCGGTACCGCGCCCCGTCCACCTCCCACACCTCGTACGGCGCCCGCCGCCACTCCCCCGGGTAGGGCAGCACGCCGGCACAGGCGAGGGTCAACGCATCCAGCTCGGTGTCGTCCATGCCGCAGGACGCTACCCCTCCTCCCGGACAGGTCCGAGCGAGGGCACGATGTACCCCCTGGCTTTGAAGTCGGCCAGCTGGCGGAGGTTCTCCTCCCGGGCCGCCCGGTCCTCGGCGGTCTCCAGCCCGGCGGTGTCCCGCCCCCAGCGGCGCAGGACGCCGAGGACCCGGCCGCGGCGGTAGCGGTCGGTGGAGGCGGCGAGGAAGCGCTCGGCGTGGCCGGCCAGCTCGGGGCGGTACCCGGCCAGGCCCGGGTGCTCGGACAGCGGGAGCGCGGCGAACAGGGCGGCCGCCCGGACGTCGGGATGCGCATCGGCGAGGAACGGGCGGACGGCGGCGAACAGTTCGGGGCGCAGCGCCCAGAACTCCCGCAGCGGCGGGTGCTCCTCGTCCTCCGCCGTCCCCCAGAACGCGGCCGCCACCCGGGCCTCCTCCGCGTCGTCCGCCATCCGCGCGATCTGCCGCAGCAGCCCGGCCCGGTAGGACGGCGGCCCCGCGAGGACGTCCGGATCCCACAGGACCGCCGCCACGTAGCGGGCCACCCACGGGGTCGCCCCGTAAACGGTCTCCTGGTGGTCGACCAGGTCGAACACCCGGTCGAGGGCCCGGGACCGCTCCGCCGGGTCGGGGTCGGTCATCCGGGCCAGCAGCGCCGCGTCCAGCCTGTCCGTGGGATGCGGGACCTCCAGCGCGGGCCAGTCGACGGCCGCCAGCAGGGCGCGGTGGTCGGGGAGTTCGGTGTCGTCCATGTGGGCGACGCTACCGATGGGGGCGGACAGGTCAGAACGGCGGCTCCGCGGTGTGCCCGCCGCCCCACCCGGCCCACTCGCCGTCGCCCAGCTCCCGCTCGGCCCGCAGCCGGGCGCGGCGTTCCTCGGCCGCGCGGTCCTCGGCGGTCTCCAGCGCGGCGGTGTCCCGGCCCCAGCCGCGCAGGGCGTCGAGGGCCCAGTCCCGGCGGCGGCGGTCGGTGGAGGTGGCGAGCAGGCGCTCGGCGTGCCCGGCCAGTTCGGGGCGGTACCCGGCCAGGTCGGGATGCTCGGACAGCAGGAACGCCGCCACCAGGGCGGCCTCCCGGACGTCTTGGTCCGCGTCGGTGAGGAACGGGCGGACGGCGGCGAACAGTTCGGGCCGCAGGGCGCGGAACTCCCGCATCGGCGGGTAGTCGTCGTCGCCCGTCGCCCACCGCATGGCCGCCATGCAGGAGTCGTCCGCGTCGTACGCCATCTCCCCCAGCCACTCCAGCAGCCGCACCGGCGGCTCCGCGAACTCGCCGAGGATCGCGGCCAGGTAGCGGGCCACCCACGGCGTCGCCTGGTAGATGGTGTTCTGGTGGTCGACCAGGTGGAACACCCGGTCGAGGGCCCGAACCCCCTCCGCCGGGTCGGGGTCGGTCATCCGGGCCAACAGCGCCGCGTCCAGCCGCTCCGTCGGGTGCGGGACCTCCAGCAACGGCCAGTCCACGGCCGCCAGCAGGATCTCCGCCGCGAAGGGTCGGTGGTCGGGGAGTTCGGTCATCGCGGGTCTCCGGTCGCGGTCAGTCGCAGGTCGCCGTCCCAGGACTCGCAGCGGACGGTGCCGCCCGGGAAGTCGAGTTCGAGGGCGGTGCGGCCGGTGCCCGGGGTGTGCTCCTGGCGGGCGGCCAGGACGGGGTGGCCGAGGTGCGGGGCGAAGGGGGTGTCGTGCGGGGCGTCGCGGACGTCGAGGCGGCCCCACTCGCCCAGGTCGACGTCGGGGTGCGGCTGGTCGTCGGCGACGATCAGGCACCAGTCGCTGCCGGTGCCGACGAAGGTGCAGCCGCCGCGGTCGTCGCGCAGCCAGACCACCACGGGGTCGGCGGCGCGCTCGCCCTCGTAGGAGTACCAGGACGCGACCACGCCGGTCAGCCGGCGGCCGACCAGCGCGGCCAGGTCGGGGCCGGGTCCGTGCGCGGGGCACGTGGGAGGCCCGGCGGGGGCCGTCACCAGCGCATCCGGACGTCCTCGGCCCAGCCCAGCAGGCCGTCCACCGCGACGCGCAGGCCGTCGTCGGTGCGGATCGTGCCGCGGTAGTGGCCGAAGCACTGGTCGGTGCGGTTGGCGATCAGGCCGGCCTCGGTGCGGGTGCGGCGGTCGTGGAAGGGGACGAAGGCGAGGTCGACCTGGTCGCTGTCCGGGGTGGTGATCCGCCAGGGGGCGAGCGGGTCGGCGGGGTCGTAGCTCCAGTCGAGTTCGGCGCCGATCTTGGTGAGGCGGCCGTCCACGCACAGCGCGTTCTCGGTGCTGCCGGTGCCGACCGTCCACTGCCCGCCGAACTGGAGGCCGACGGTGTGCCCGTCGGTGCGACCGGACGCGGCGCCCCAGTTCCAGCCGAGCGAGCGCGGCCAGCGGCCCCGGCCGTGGTCGAGCACGCCCCAGGCGTCCCCGTCCGCCCCGAAGTCGTAGCTGCGGTCGCCGAGCCGGACGGTGCCGGTGGCGGGGCGGGCGGTGTGCTTGGAGGTGTACTGGAAGCGCTTGGCGTCCCACGGGACGACCACCGACAGGGTCTCGTGGCCCTCGGGCAGCGCGACCAGCAGGTCGACCTCCAGGCGGCGCAGGTCGGCGGTCAGGGCGCGGGCCCGCAGCCGGGTACCGCCGGGTTCGTGGCCGATCGAGACCCGGACCTGCCGGCGGCCGGGCCGCTCGGGGCCGACGGTGAGGTCGCCGCCGTACGGGCCGCCGGAGCCGGCGATGCCCTCGGGGAAGGCGGTGCGGCGGCCCGGCAGGCCGGGGGCGATCGCGGTGCGCTCGTGGTCCTCGAGGACGCCGTGCTCGTCCCAGGAGAGGAAGTACACGGTGTCGAGGGTGAGGAAGTCCAGGTCGCTGACGGTGAGCGCGAGCAGGTGGGTGGGCGTGGTGACGCACCAGTACTCCCAGCGCTTGGTACGCCCCCAGCCACGCAGGTTGCCACGGTGCAGCGGAGTACGCGACCAGCCGACAGCATCCCGGTTGAGCCACCCGTCGGAACGGCACAGGTCCGCAGGGCCGGTGATCTCTCGCTCATGGGTCGCCATCCGCGCACCCTACTGCCGCGACCTGCACGAAAGCCACGGTGGGCAGTTCCTCCCCGCACGGACGAGCTCCCTGCCGGAACCCACCGCGAGCGGTTCGTCTACGCATAGATGAACTCTTTCCCGCTACCCCGCCTGCCGTTCGTCTGCGCATGGACGAACCTCCCGGAAAGGCCGGAGGTCTGGAGGTCTGGAGGTCTGGAGGTCTGGAGGCCGGACGCCCGAAGGGCCCCGGAAAGCGCGGTGGGCCGCCCGTCCCCGCGGGGATGGACGGCCCACCTGGGGCTGAACGGGGCGGCTACTTCGCGGTCGCGCCCTCGGCGGTGGCGGCCTGCGCCGTACCGTCCTTCGAACCGGCCTGGCCCCCGACGCCCCCGGCACCCCCGGCATCGGCGCCGCCGCCGGTGATCGCGCGGCGGACGCCCGGGATGGCGAGGGTGACCAGGGCGGCTGCCACGGCGGCGCCCGCGCCGATCATGAAGGCGGTGCGGAAACCGCTCTCCGACGGCAGGACGTGGCCGTGGAAGTCGGTGGTCATGTGGGCCAGCACCACGCCGATAACGGCGGAGGAGCTGGAGGTGCCGATGGAGCGCATCAGGGTGTTGAGTCCGTTGGCGGCGGCGGTCTCGGAGACCGGGACGGCCCCCATGATCAGGGCGGGCATGGCCGCGTAGGCGAACGCGATGCCGCCGCTGATCAGGCAGGAGAAGACCAGCACGCCCCAGGCGTGGCCCATCAGGGCGAGCGCGGAGAGGTAGCCGGCGGTGATGATGACGGCGCCGACCAGCAGCGAGACCTTGGGGCCCTTGGCCCGGGAGAGCTTGGCGGAGATCGGCGAGAGCAGCATCATGACCAGGCCGGCGGGGGCCATCCAGAGGCCGGCGGCGACCATCGACTGGCCGAGGCCGTAGCCGGTGGCGGTGGGCATCTGGAGCAGCTGCGGGGAGACCAGGCTCATCGCGTACATCGCGAAGCCGATCACCACGGAGGCCAGGTTGGTCATCAGCACCTGGCGGCGGGCGCTGGTGCGCAGGTCGACCAGCGGCTGCTGGGTGCGCAGTTCCCACCAGCCCCAGACCGGGAGGACCACGACGGCGACGGCCAGCGTGCCGAGGGTGGTGCCGGAGCCCCAGCCCCAGTCGCTGCCCTTGGAGATGGTGAGCAGCAGGGCGACCAGTCCGATGGTGAGTCCGATCGCGCCGACGACGTCGAAGCGGCCGCCGGAGCGCACGGGGGACTCGGGGACGAGGAAGAACACGGCGGCGGCGATCACCGCGCCGAGTGCGGCGGAGATCCAGAACAGCGCGTGCCAGCTGGCGTTCTGGGCGATGACGGCGGAGAGCGGCAGGCCGAACGCGCCGCCGATGCCGAGCGAGGAGCTCATCAGGGCCATCGAGGAGCCGAGCTTCTGCGGCGGCAGTTCGTCGCGCATGATGCTGATGCCCAGCGGGATGACGCCGGCGCCGACGCCCTGCAGGGCGCGGCCGATCACCATCGGGGCGAGCGAGTTGCTGAAGCCGCAGATCAGCGAGCCGATGACGAGCATGGTGAGGCTGGCGAGCAGGATGCGGCGCTTGCCGTACATGTCGCCGAGTCGGCCGAGCACCGGGGTGGCGACGGCGCCGGCCAGCAGGGTCGCGGTGATCGCCCAGGACGCGTTGGCGGCCGTGGTGTGGAGCAGCTTCGGCAGGTCCGGGATCAGCGGGACGACCAGGGTCTGCATCAGCGAGACCACGATGCCCGCGCCGGCGAGCACTCCGACGATGGGGCCGGTGCGTGCCTGACTCATGGGGTACTTCCATCTCTTCGACTAGATATGCATGATGCACACAATGTGTACCATACATATGACGCCTTGGCGGGTTATGCTGCCGAAAAGTGACGCACGGGACGGAGGAGCATGCGGCGCGACAAGGAACTCGCCCTGATCGAACGGGAAATGATGCTGCTCGCCCGTCACCAGGTGCTCGCCACCGCCCGTACCAACGGCGGCCCCGACGCCCTGGAGCGCAGTGCGTACACCCTGCTCAGCCGGATCGAGACCGAGGGCCCGCTGACGATCGGCCAGCTCGCCGAGGCGTTCGGACTGGACACCTCCACCGTCAACCGGCAGACCGCCGCGATGCTGCGGGCCGGCCTGGTCGACCGGATCCCGGACCCGGACGGCGGGGTCGCCCGCAAGCTGCGGATCACCGAGGAGGGCCTGCGCCGCCTGCGCCAGGACCGCGACTGGTCGATCCAGGGCCTGTCCCGGGTGGTCACCGACTGGACGTCCGAGGACCTGGCGGACTTCGCCGAGGTGCTGGAGCGCTTCAACCGCGACATCGAACGGATCCAGGGCCGCCCCTGGCCGCGCGGCTGACCCCGCCCGCCCCGGCACCCGCCCGCCCGCCCTCGCCGCCCACCGCTCCCCCCATCGACCGCCCACCCCTCAGCCCTCGCCGCCCACCGCTCCCCCGCCGACCGCCCACCCGTCAACCCCCGCCGCCCGCCGCTCCCCCCGACGGGTGTTGCGCCGAGCGGGTGGACGTGCCGACGCCGCCGCGCGGGCCGACGGGCAAAACCTGCCGCCCGGGGCCGCGACCGCCGCCCCGAGCGAAACGATCAGGCCCTACGATCACCCCCAGGAGCGGACCCCGGGCCCGGATCGGCCCGCGCGCGGAAGGGCGGACGAGGAGAAAAGTGGCCGACGCGGTGATCGATCTCAATGCGGACCTCGGCGAGGGCTTCGGACGCTGGACCCTGACCGACGACGAAGCCCTGCTCTCGGTGGTCACCAGCGCCAACGTCGCCTGCGGCTTCCACGCCGGGGACCCGTCCACGATGCGCCGGGTCTGCTCGCTGGCCGCCGAGCGCGGGGTGCGGATCGGCGCCCAGGTCTCCTACCGCGACCTGGCCGGGTTCGGCCGCCGCGCCATGGACGTCCCGCCGGACGAGCTGGCCGACGAGATCGCCTACCAGATCGGCGCGCTCCAGGTGTTCGCCCGCGCGGCCGGCTCCCGGGTCTCCTACGTCAAGCCGCACGGCGCGCTCTACAACCGGGTGGTGCACGACAACGAGCAGGCGGAGGCGGTGGTCTCGGGCGTGCTGCGGGCCGGGGCGGTCTGCGACGGGCCGCTGCCGCTGCTGGGCCTGCCCGGCTCCCGGCTGCTGGCGGTGGCCGAGGGCGTCGGACTGCCGGTGGTCACCGAGGCGTTCGCCGACCGCGCCTACACCTGGACGGGCACCCTCGTCCCGCGCCGCGAGCCGGGCGCCGTGGTGCACGACCCGGAGGCGGTGATCGCCCGCGCCGTCGGCATCGCCCGGGACGCCACCGTCACCGCCGTCGGCGGCGAGCCGATCACCGTCCGGGCCCGCTCGCTGTGCGTGCACGGCGACACCCCCGGCGCCGCCCAACTCGCCTGGCGGGTACGGGGCGCGCTGGCCTCCGCGGGCGTCCGGGTCGAGGCGTTCGCCTGATCCTCCCGACGCCCCGTCACGCCCCCGGAAAATTCCTGGAACTCCCGCCCCGCCGCCCGCCCGGAAAGGCCCCTTCCCGGCCCTCCGCCGCACCGCCGCGCCCCCGGCCCCCACCTCCCGGTGCGTGGCGGTCACCCGGCCGCGCCACCCCCCGCCGCGGGCCGCACAGCCCCTCGGCACATAGCCCCTGACCTGGTGTTTTTCCGAATTTCCCCTAGGGTTGGCGGCACTGCGGACCACGTCGGAGGGGACACGTGATGACCGAATACAACGCTGCGCACATCCAGGTACTGGAGGGGGCGGCCGCCGTCCGGAGGCGGCCCGGGATGTACATCGGCTCGACCGGCGCACGCGGCCTGCACCACCTGCTGTACGAGGCGCTGGACCCGGCGGCGGACGCCGTCCTGCAGGGCCGGGCGAGCCGGATCGAGGTCACGCTGACCGCCGACGGCGGCGCCCGGATCAGCCACGACGGCCGCCCGGACGACAACCTGCCGGAACAGCTGACCCGCTTCTGGACGCCCCCGCGCCAGACCGGCCTCCGGGTCCACCTCACCCGCTTCGGCACCGGCCTCTTCGTCGTCAGCGCGCTCTCCGTCCGCCTGGAGGCGGTGGAGCACCGCGACGGCCTGGCCGTCCACCACACCTACGCCCGCGGCGAGTTGCTCACCCCGCCCACCGAGACCGGCGCCACCGACCGCACCGGCACGACGATCACCTTCCACCCGGATCCGGAGATCTTCGAGACGGTCGCCTTCGACTACTCCACCCTGGCCGACCAGCTTCGCGAACTCGCCCTGCTCAACCGGGAGTTGGATTTCACCCTGGTCGACGAGCGCGCCGCCCCGCCGCGCACCGAGCGCTTCCACCACCTGGCCGGCCTGGTCGACTTCACCACCCGCCTCGGCGGCGACCCCGCCGACACCCTCACCGTCGAGGCCGAGGACGACCGGATGGGCGGCACCCTGGACATCGCCCTCTCCTGGACGGGCCGCGGCGGCGTCCACTGCTACGCCAACAGCCTCCGCACCAGCGACGGCACCCACCTCACCGGCTTCCGGGCCGGCCTGCGGGCCGCCCTGCTCCCCCGCCTCGGCCGGCACGCCCTGCGCACCCTGTTCGGCGAACTGACCGCGGTCGTCTCGGTCAAGCTGGACGACCCCGACTACCGGGGCTGCATCCGCGAGACGCTCGGCAACCATCCCGTCCACGCCTGCACCGCCGAGGCCGTGCAGCACGCGGTGGAAGCCTGGCTGGCCGAACACCCCGAGCGCGCCGCCGAGTTGGCGGGAGCGGGCCGGTGAGCGCGTACGACGCCGGCGCGATCGTGGTCCTGGAGTGGCCGGAGTCGGTGCGCAAGCGGCCCGGCATGTACATCGGATCGGTCGACGAGCGCGGGCTGCACCACATGGTGTGCGAGACGGTCGAGTCGGCCGCGAACGAGGTGCTGTCCGGACGGGCGACCCGCGTCGAGGTCGCGCTGACGGCCGACGGCGGGGTGCGGGTGGCCCACGACGGCGTCCACCCGTACGACCTGGCCCAGGTGTTGACCACGCTGCCGGCGGGCTGGCCCGCCGGCCACGAGGACCGGCGGCGCATCGCCTGGGGCGGCACCCTCCCGGCCGTGGTCAACGCGCTCTCGGCCCGGCTGGTCGCGGAGGAGCGCCGCGACGGCGTGCCGGCCCGCCAGGAGTACGCCCGCGGCGAGCGGATCGTCCCGTCCGCCGGGGAGGACCTGGCGGACGGCACCGCGATCACCTTCCACCCGGATCCGGAGATCTTCGAGACCGTCGCCTTCGACTACCCCACCCTGGTCGAGCACCTGCGCGAACTCGCCCTGCTCAACCGCGAGTTGGACATCACCCTGACCGACGAGCGCACCACCCCGCCGCGCACCGAGCGCCTCCACCACCCGGCCGGCCCGGTCGACTTCACCACCCGCCTCGGCGGCGACCCCGCCGACACCCTCACCCTCCGCACCACCGACGAGCGGATGCACGGCACCCTCGAGCTCGCCCTCTCCTGGACCGGTGGCGGCGGCGTCCACTGCTACGCCAACAGCCGCCCCACGGACGGCGGTGCCCACCTGGCGGGCTTCCACGACGGCCTGGCCGCCGCACTCGGCCGCCCCGACCCGCCCGCCGGGCTGACGGCCGTCGTCTCGGTCAAGCTCGACCGGCTCGACCTCGAAGGGGCCACCCGGCGGACGCTCGGCAACGCCCCCGTCCGCGCCTGCGTCGCCGAGGCCGTCCGACGGGCGGTGACGGACCGGCTGGTCGCCCGCCCCCGCCCCGCTTCCGGCTGACGCCTCAGCCGAGGTACCGCACCGCGACCTGCTCGCTGTGCGGTGCCAGCAGCTCGCGCAACTCCTCGGCGGGCCCGGCGAGTTCCGCGCCGTCCATGCCGTCCATGCCGTCCATGGCCTCCAGCACGAACAGCACGTCCGTCGCCCGTTCGGTGACGCGGGTGCGGTGGGCGTCGCGGTGGTTCCAGTGCCGGGTGAGGACGCCCGCCGCGTCGGCGTAGACCACCTCGCCGGGCCTGGGGTGCTCGACGGTGCCGGGCGCGCCGAGCGGGGTGAACTCCTCGGTGCCGTCGGCGAACCGGATCTCGATCCGGCCGTCGACCGCCGCCAGGTCGAACGCCCCGGCCGGGCGGGCGTGCCGGACGGAGACGGCGTTGTACGAGTCGACGGCGGGGTTGATCCGGGGCAGCGCGCCCTGCTTGGCGAGGCGGCGGCCGAGCGCGTCCACGCTGGGGCGGACGCGGCGCGGGTTGCTGCCGAAGGCGCGGTAGGCGGTGTGCCAGGCGGCGATCCGCGGGTCGTGCTCGTCGGCGGGGCGCCAACCGCCTTGCGCCGCAAGGGTTTCCAGCCGGGCGAGCGCGGCCTCGGTGGCGGGCCAGGGCCGGTCGGCGCGGACGCCGTGGGCGGTGAGGACGGCGATCCGGGCGGCGGGGAAGGCCGCGGCGACGTCGGGGTGCAGGTGGGGAAGGGTCATCACGGGTCTCCGGAGGGGTCAGGTCAGGGCCAGCAGGCCGACCGCGAGGGCGGCCGTGCCGAGGCCGGCCAGTTGGCCGCGGTGGATGCGTTCGGCCAGGACGGCGCGGGCCAGCAGCACGGTGCCGGCCGGGTAGAGCGCGGTGATCACCGCGACCACGGCCAGGTCGCCGCTGCGGGCGGCGAGCAGGAACAGCACCCCGGCCAGCGAGTCGAGCACCCCGGCGGCGGCCGCCAGGGCGTAGCCGGGGCGCTCGGGGCCGAGCCGCCGGCGCCACAGCACGGCGGCGCCCAGGGTGAGCGCGGAGGTGACGGCGCGGCCGACGATCAGCGGGGCGACGCCGCTGCCGGACGGGGCCTGGTGCAGGCAGACCAGTTGGACGGCGATCGCGCCGCCCGCGCCCAGCGCCAGCAGCAGCGCGTGGCGGCTCACCCCGGCCCGGCCGCCGCCCGGCCCGGCGCTGACCAGCACCACCGCGAACAGCGCCAGCGGCAGGCCGAGCAGCCCGGCGGCGCCCAGCCGCTCGCCCTGCAGCAGGCCGACCAGGACCGGCAGCATCGCCGAGACCAGCGCCGTCACCGGCGAGAGCACGTTCATCGGGCCGATCGCCAGCGTCCGGTAGAGCAGGGCGAACGCCGCCGCCGAGGCCACTCCGGAGGCCGCGCCCCAGCCCACCGCCCCGGCCTCGAACCGGGCGCCGAGCAGCGGCCAGAGCAGCAGTTCGACGGCCAGGCTGGCGGGCGCGGCGACCAGCACGGTGCGCAGCACGTGCGCGCGGCGGGCGCCGAGGCCGCCGAGGAAGTCGGCGCAGCCGTAGGCGAGGGAGCTGCCGAGGGCGAGCAGCAGAGCGAGCATGACACTTCCCCGATGGTGAGGCGGAACGGTTCGACCGTACAACAGACTGAACGAAACAGACCAACAGAGTGACCGCCACCCGCATTCCCCACTCCACCCTCCCCACCGGAAAAGCGCTTGCCGCTCCCCCGCCGGCGGTGCTCTGCTCGCCCGGTGACCACCCTCCGCCTGCGCACCGAGCGGCTCGCCCTGCGTCGCTTCACCCCCGCCGACCTGCCCGCCGTCACCGCCCTGTGCGGCGACCCGGAGGTGATGCGGTACATCGACGACGGCCGCCCCATCCCGCCCGCCCGGGTCGCGGACGAGCTGCTGCCCGGCCTGCTGCGCGAGTACGCCGAACTGCCGGACGGGCTGGGCTGCTGGGCGCTGGAGGCGGACGGGCGCTTCCTGGGCTGGGCGGCGCTGCGCCCGCCCGCCTCGGTCGGCCTGGAGGAGGCGGACGGCCTGGAGCTGGGCTACCGGCTGCTGCCCGCCGCCCGGGGCCGGGGGTACGCCACCGAGGCGGTGCGCGCGCTGGTCGGCGCCGCGCTCGGGGAGCTGCGGGCCGAGCGGGTGGTGGCCACCACGATGACCGTGAACACGGCCTCCCGGCGCGTCCTGGAGCGGTGCGGGCTGCGCCACGTGCGGACGTTCCGCTTCGACTGGCCGGACCCGATCCCGGGCAGCGAGCAGGGCGACGTGGTCTACGGGCTGAGCCGCGCGGAGTGGGCGGCGCGGCCCACCGGCTGAGCCGCGCCGAACGGGCGGCGTCCACGTTCCGAGGCCCGCCGGTGCGAATGGTCCGGTCCGTCCCGCATTGCACCTTTGCGATTTTCAGTACATCCGGACCCCTTATCATCTGCCCGCACCGGACCGCGCCCGGCCGCCGGACCACCCACGAACGAACAGGAAACCGCCATGCTGAGCCTCCGAGAGACATCCACGGCGGGTGTCCGGTGACCGAGTGGTTCCACGCCGCCGTGCTCGGCCTGGTGCAGGGGCTGACCGAGTTCCTGCCGGTCTCCTCCAGCGCCCACCTGCGGGTGTTCTCCGCCCTGGCCGGCTGGGACGACCCCGGCGCGGCGTTCACCGCGGTGACGCAGCTGGGCACCGAGAGCGCCGTGCTGATCTACTTCCGGCGCGACATCAGCGCGATCGTCAAGGCGTGGACGCTCTCGCTATTCCGCCCCGAGTGGCGGCGCGACCAGAACGCGAAGCTCGGCTGGTACGTGATCATCGGCACGCTGCCGATCGGCATCCTCGGCAAGCTGTTCCAGGACACCATCGAGACCACCCTGCGCGACCTGCGGCTGATCGGCACCACGCTGATCGTGTTCGGCGTGGTCCTGGCGGTGGCCGACCGCTCCCGCGCCGTCCGCAACGCCCGTCCGATCAGCTCGCTGACCTTCAAGCACGCGCTGATCTACGGCGGCGCCCAGTCGCTGGCGCTGATCCCGGGCGTCTCCCGCTCCGGCGGCACGATCAGCGCCGGCCTGTTCCTCGGCTACAGCCGGGAGGCGGCCGCCCGCTACTCCTTCCTGCTCGCCATCCCCGCGGTGCTGGCCTCCGGCGGCCTGGAGCTGCTCAAGATCGGCGACGGCCCGGCGCCCGACTGGGGTCCGACGGTCCTGGCCACCCTGATCGCCTTCGCGGTCGGCTACGCGGCGATCGCCTGGTTCCTGAAGTACATCTCGCACAACAGCTTCACGCCGTTCGTGGTCTACCGGATCCTGCTCGGCATCACCATCATCGCCCTGGTCACCGCGGGCACCCTCGCCCCGGACGCGGGCACCGTGCACTGACCGGACCGACGCGCCGGACCGCCCGGGGATCGTTGCCGCTCGATCTGACGTGCGATTGAATCCCTTGGCATGACGCTCTCCTGGAAGCTGGTAGTCGACAGCACCGACGCCCCCGCCCTCGCCGAGTTCTGGGGCGCCGCCCTCGGCTACGAGGTCGAGGACCCGACCGCCCTGATCGACTCGCTGCTCGCCGCCGGGCACCTCCCCGCCGCGGCCGTGCTCGAACGGGACGGCCGCAAGCTGTTCCGCGGCTACTCGGCCGTCCGCCACCCCGAGGACCCGTACGACCCGGCCAGCGGCGTCGGCAAGGGCCGCCGGATCCTGTTCCAGAGCGTCCCCGAGCCCAAGCAGGGCAAGAACCGGCTGCACATCGACGTCCACTCCGACGGTGAACTCGACGCCGTGGTGGAGCGGTTGGAGAAGCTCGGGGCCACCCGCGTCGAGGAGCAGGACCAGGGGCCGGCCGGCCACTGGTGGGTGATGCGCGACCCCGAGGGCAACGAGTTCTGCGTCGCCTGAACCGAGCGGCCGCCGAGCCGGGCCACTCAACCCGGCCCCGGCTCAGCCCAGCCCGGCTCGGCCCCGCTCAGTCCGACTCCGCTCCCGGGCCCGCCACCAGCCGGTCGCCCAGCGCCGTGCGGTGGTAGAGCACCCGGCGCCCCAGCCTGGTCCGGTCGACCAGCCCGGTGTCGCGCAGGATCGCCAGGTGGCCGCCGACCGTGCCCACCGACTGGCCCAGCAGCAGGGCCAGTTCGCTGGTGGTGGCGGGCGTGTCCAGGTCCCGCAGGATCTGGGCCCGCCCGCCGCCGAGCAGCCGGGCCAGCGCCCGGCCGTCCCCCGCCCGGCCGCCGCCCGCCCCGCCGTCCCCCGTCCCGCGCGCCGGGTACACCATCGCGAACGGGCGCCCCGGCGCCTCGCACAGCCACGAACTGCGCTGCGCCGTGACCGGGACGAACAGCATCCCGTCCGACCCCACCACCCGGTCCCGCCCGGGGCGGTCGCTGAACCGGATCGCGTCCGTCCCCACCCACGCGCTGGTCCGGTTCATCAGGTGCAGGGCCCGCGGCCAGCCGTGCGCGGCCAGCAGCCCGGCCCGGTGCGTGACGTCGCGCCGCAGGGCCGCCCGCCGGGCCGGCCAGTCCGCGGCCAGGTGCGCGTCCCAGACCTCGCGGAACAGCTCCGCCGCCCGGACGCCGTGCCCGCGGCCGGTGAGCCAGTCCAGCCGCTGCCCCGCCCAGGCGTGCGCCTGCGCCGCGCGCAGCCCCGCCACCGCCACCTCGTCCGGCACCCGCGCCACCTCGGCGAGTTCGGCGTCCAGGCCGGTCTCCATCCCGCCGCCCGGCGGCAGCGTCAGGTGGTCCGGCAGGTACTTGGTCGCCGCGACCAGATCCACCAGCCCGCGCGCGTACCCGTCCCCCGCCAGCCGGGCCAGGAACGCCGGACGGTGCCGCTCCCACCAGGGCGCGGCCCACGGATCGGCGTGCGGACGGGCCAGCTGGACGACCGCCGCCAGCGTCTCGGCGAACGGCGACAGCGCGAACCGGGAACGTGACAGCGCGAGCGAGTCCAACCGCAGCACGACCACGGCGACGCCCTCCCCCCTCAGGCACCTTTCGGCGGATCCCGAAACGATAGAGGCCCCGGCCCGCCCGCTCCCACACTCTGCGGGTGCTTCCACCACTCCTTCACCACCGGGCCTTCCGCCGCTTCCTGCTCGGCCGCGCGGTCTCCCTGCTGGGCGGCGCGATGGCCCCGGTCGCGCTGGCCTTCGCCGTCCTCGACGCCGCCGACGGCCGGGCCGCCGACCTGGGCGCCGTGCTGGCCGTCCGGATGCTCCCGCTGCTCGGCCTGCTGCTGCTCGGCGGCGCGGTCGCCGACCGGCTGCCCCGGCGCACCGTCCTGCTGACCACCCACCTCGGCGCGGGCCTCAGCCAGGGCGCGGCCGCCGCCCTGCTGCTCACCGGCCACTACGCGCTCGGCCCGTTCGCCGCCCTGGAGTTCCTCAACGGCGCGCTCACCGCGTTCACCTCGCCCGCGCTGCGCGGCGTGCTGCCCGAACTCGTCCCGAGCGATCAACTGCGGCCCGCCAACGCCCTGTTGAGCACGGCCACGAACGGCAGCAAGCTGCTCGGCCCGCCACTGGCCGGCCTCCTGGTCGCCGGGGCCGGGCCCGGCTGGGCGGTCGCCCTGGACGCGCTCGGCTACCTGCCCGCCGCGTACCTGCTGGCCCGCCTCCCGGCCGGACGGGCCGCCGCCGCCCCGTCGTCCGGCCTGCGCCGCGAGCTGCGCGAGGGCTGGAGCGTCCTGCGCCGCACCCGCTGGGCCTGGTGGACCACCTGGTCGTGCTGCGCCACCAACCTGCTGCTGGTCGGCCCCTGGCAGATCCTCGGCCCGCAACTGGCCGGCCCCGCCCTGTGGGGCACCCTGCTCTCCGCCCGCGGCGCCGGGCTGCTGCTGGCGGGCACCGCCGCCTACCGGCTGGCCCCGCGCCGCCTGCTCGCCACCGGCCAACTCGCCGGCCTGCTGCTCCCGCTCCCGCTGCTCGCCCTCGGCCGGCACACCCCCGGCCCCTGGCTGCTCGCCGCCGCCCTCGCCTCCGGCCTCGGCCTGGCGCTGTCCGCCACCGCCTGGGACACCTCGCTCCAGGAACACCTGCCGAACGGCGTCCTCTCCCGGGTCTCCGCCAACGCCGACGCACTCTCCTACCTGGCCATCCCCCTCGGCCAACTCGCCTGCGGCCCGCTCACCACCCACTTCGGCGCCCCGCCCCTCGCCACCGCCGCCGCCCTCGCCCAGGGCTCCCTCACCCTGCTCCCGCTGCTCTCCCCCGCCGTCCGCCGCCTCCCGCACGGCAGCACCCCGGCACCCGTCCCGGCCTGAACCCGACCACGGCCCCGGCGCAACGGGCGGCACGGATGGGACGGCAACACCGCACGGGCCGCAGCTCCGGGCCCCGCCCCGGCCGGGCGTCGCCGCCGTGGACCGCCCCCGCCGGGAGGCCGTACGGGGCCGGGACGCACCGGTGGGCCGGACCCGTCCTCGCCCGGTCGGTGCCGTGGAAGCGCAGGCCCTTCGGGGAAGCGGGCGAATCCGGCGCGGGCCTAGGCGGCGGACTTCCGGCGGCGCAGCACCAGGACGACCAGCGCGGCCAGCACGGCGACGCCCGCGACGCTGCCGAGTACGACGGCGCCGGTGCTGGTGCCGCCCCCGCCGGCCCCGCCGGCCCCGCCGTCCTTCGGGGCCGGGGCCTCGGCGACGGCGGAGAGGGTGGCCGTGGCGGACGGGCTCGCCGGAGCGGAACCGGAAGCGGAGGCCGACACGGAAGCGGAGGCCGACGCGCTCGCCCCGGGCGCGGCCAGCGGGGTCGCGCCGGGGGCGGCCGGGCGCAGGGCGAGCGCGGGGGCGGGGTGCTGCGGCTCGGTGTCGCCCTGCGGGAGCTCGATCCAGCGGTCGGTGCGGCCGTCGGAGTAGTCGACCAGGGTCTTGAAGACCAGCGAGTCGGCGTCGGGCAACTGCCGGACCTCGACCGTCCACTCGGCGGCGGCGCCGGGCGCGAGGGCCGGTCCGGCCACCGCGTAGCCGTCGGCGGTGGGCGTGAGGGTCCAGCCGGCCGGGGCCTCGACCAGGGTGACGTCGGCGGGGGCGAGCCCGACGGGCAGCACGACCTTGACGTCGGCGATGCCCGCCGTGGAGGACTCGCCCTCGGCGGAGAAGGCGACCCGGGCGTCGACCGCGAGGGCCTGCGCGGTCGGGGAGTCGACCTCGACGTGCGCGGCCGCGCCGCCGGCCGCGCCGAGCAGCAGGCCCAGCGCGAGGGCGGCGGGCACGACGGACCGGCGGATCGCTCGTGGTCGCTGCACGACCGGCAAGCCTACCGGTCGCGGGCCGTCAGCCGGCCGCGGACGGCGGCGTGCACCTCGGCCTCCTCGGCCGGGTCGGCGGCGAGCCTGCGCAGCCGTTCGAGGACGCGGACGTCGCCGGTGGTGGTGACGTGGGTGGCGGCCAGCTCGCGGGTGGACTCCTCGCAGTCCCACAGGCACTCGACGGCGGGACCGGCCCCGAAGTTGGGGTCGGTGGCGGCGAGCGCCTGGGCGGCGCGGCCGCGCAGCTCGGAGGAGGCGGCCTCGCCGTAGACGTGCCGCAGGGCGGGGACGGCGGCGGCGGCCCGGAGCCGGCCGACGCCGTCGACCAGGCTGCCGAGGGCGGCGCCGGTGACGCCGTTCAGCGAGATCCACTGGTGCAGTCCGGCGACGACCAGCGGGGCGTCGCAGTTCTCGCCGGCGTCGGCGAGGAGCCGGACGGCGGCCTGGGCGAGGGCGCTGTCCGCGCCGCCGGTCGCCGGGTCGGCCCAGCGGCGGGCGTGCGCGAGCGCCTCGGGACCTCGCATCCGGCCGAGCAGTTCCAGCGAGGCGCGCACCACCCGATGGTCCAGGTCGGCGGCGGCGGCCTCGATCAGGGCGGCGGCGGCCGGGTCGCGCTGCTCGACGAGGTGCCGGAGCGCGGCGCAGCGGGCGCCGGCCGGGCCGTGCGCGGCGGCGTCGTGCAGCAGCGGCGCGTCCTCGGGGCGGACGACGGCGGTGAGGCAGCGGGCGGCCGCGGCGGCGCGGCGGGCCAGGGCGTCGGGGGTGGTGCCGTCGCCCTGGTCGGCCCAGGCGAGCACGTCGGTGGTGGACCAGCCGGGGGTGACGCCGGGGCGGTTGAGCTGCCGTTGCCACAGGTCGAACGGGGACTGCTCGCCGGCGGCGGCGACCCGCGGGTGGTGGGCGGCCCACAGCCGCCACACCCGGGGTTCGTAGGCGGCGCGGACGGCTTCGCGCAGTTCGGCGTCGCCCTCCGGGCCCGCCGGGAAGCGGTCGAGGACGGCGGGGGCGAGGGCGAGCAGGGCCTCGTCGGTGTCGCGCAGGGCGAGCTCGTCGAGGGCCCAGGCCCAGTTGGTCCCGGTGGTGGTGTAGGCGCGCAGCAGGTCGAGGGCGTCGCGGCGGCCGTAGCCGGCGAGGTGGCCGAGCACGGCGAGGGCGAGGCCGGTGCGGGCCTCGTCGGTGTCGAGGCCGTCCTCGGGCGAGTGGAGGTGGAGCTCGATGCCGGTGAGGGGGGCTTCGAGCTCCATGTAGAGGCGTGCGTAGTACAGGGAGCGGTTCTCGACCTGCCAGTCGGCGCGGGGGTCGTTGGTGACGCAGGTCTCGACGGCGGCGATCGCCTCGTCGCGGTCTGCGGCCAACGCATGCAGCTGCCCGTCTCCGCGGCCTCTCTGGAGGAGGCCGAGGAGGCTGGCGCTGGGCGCTATCACTGGCTCGAACATGAGGTCAGCATCCGTTGCGGCGGTCGTCGTGGCAACGGGATTTCCGTCGCCGGGGTCGGTTGGCACAGCTCAGGCGCCCGGGCGCCGGAATCACCGAAGGTTACCGCCTGGGTGGCCGATCTGCACACAGGGCAACGAATTTCCCCAGCTGAAAGGTACCGAACCGGGTCCGTCCGTACCGGATCGACCCCTTCCGCAACGGGACGTGCGTTCGGGCACGAATCGGATCGGCCCGCAGTTCGGAAAGCCCCGCGGGCCGACGGGGAGTCAGACCGTCCGGGGGTTCCTGGGGGCGGGCAGGGCGGCGTGGATCCGCTCGCGGAGTTCGGCCACCGCGGGCAGCCCCTGGTAGCGGGTGGAGAGCCGGTACATCTCGCGCAGCCGGTCCCAGGTGCGCTTGGAGGAGGTGTCGTTGATCGAGGCCAGGGCCAGTTTGGCCTGCACCTGGGCCTCGTCGGGCTCGCCGGAGATCCAGTGGATGGAGGCCAGGGTGATCCGGTCGAGCAGCACGGAGCGCTCCCGGCCGGTGGCCTGGCGCAGCCGGATCGCGGTCTGGGCGTGCCGGAGGGCGAGCGGGACGGCGCCGGGGTCGTGCTCGGCGAGGGTGCGGTAGACCAGGGCCTGCATGCCGTGCAGCTCGGCCTCGTTGAACAGCTGCATCCAGCTGGGCGCGGGCTCGGCGGCGTCCTGGACGAACAGCTCCTCGGCCTCGCCGAGCACCCGGCGGGTGGCCTCGGAGCGGCCGAGCGACGCCTGCGCCCAGGCTTCGACGGTGTGCAGCATGGCCCGGGTCTGCGGCAGGGTGCCGTCGGCGGGGCCGGCGCTGGCGTTGGCGAGCTGCATGAGTTCGAGGGCGTCGTCGGCCCGGCCGAGGTGGAGCATCTGGCGGGCGGCGCGGGAGATCGCCTCGCCGGCCCGGGGCCGGTCGCCGGCCTCCCGGGCGGCCTGCGCGGCGATCACGAAGTAGCGCTGGGCGGTGGGTTCGAGGCCGACGTCGTGGGACATCCAGCCGGCCAGCACGGCGAGGTTGGCGGCGACCGTCCACAGCCGGCGCTCCAGCGCGGGCGGGTGGCCGTGGGTGAGCAGGCCGCCGACCTCGTTGAGCTGGCCGACCACCGCCTTGCGCTGGAGTCCGCCGCCGCGCGAGGCGTCCCAGGCCCGGAACACCTCCACGGCGCGTTCCAGGGCGGCGACCTCCTCGTCGCCGACCGGTCCGGGTTCGTAGACGTCGAGGACGGGGCGGGGGCCGCCCTGGGTGAGGACGTGGCGGGGCCCGGGGCGGGCGGCCGCCTCGGCGACCGCCCCGCCGGTGAGCCAGTCGTGCAGGTTGTCGGCGATGGCCGCGCCCGCCGCGAGGGCGGCCGAGGCGCCGACCAGTCCGCGTCTGTTCAGCATGAGGTCCATTCCCGTGAACTCGGTGAGGACCGCGGCCGTCCGATCCGGTGCCCAGGGCTCCTTCGGCGGTGCTGCGCTGCTGCCGGACCTGGTGGGCCGGTGTCGTTCGAGACCCAAGTCCTCGGTGGTGACGACACGGCCGAGCCGCTCCGTGAACACGGCGGCCAGCACCCTCGGCACCGGGTCGCGCGGGATCTCTCCCTGCTCGATCCAGCGCCGGACCCGGGAGGTGTCGGTGGACAGCTGCTGCTCGCCCAGCGCGGCACCCCGCCGGTTGACCAGCCGGGCCAGCTCGCCCTTGGACCATCCGGTCAGGGCGAAGTGGTCGGCCAGTCTGGTGTTCGGCCCCTTGCTCAACTGAAGCCCCCAGGTTCCTCGGCTGGTCACCGACCCTAGTGGCTCTGTCACTTGCCAGGCGACCATTCGCCAGGGTTCGCCAGGGTGCGCTACGTGGTGTGCCAGTGCCGTTCGGGTGTCAGGTAGGTATGCGCCACCCCGGCTTCGCACCGGAACGGCCCCCGACCGGCCCGGACCTCGTTCCGACGGTGCGTCAGGAGGCCGTCCGGGAGCAGCGTTCCGGGGGGTGGCGCGCCCGGGTGGCGCGGGGGCGCCGGGCAGGGCGCGGTGGGTACGGGACGGACGCACTCCCCAGGGTGCGGGCGGTTCCGGCGCACCGCCGGCCGTGCCCGGCGCCCCCGCACCACCCGGTGGCCCGACCCCGCGGATCCGGGCCCCGCGCAGTTCCCAGATCCGCCGCTCCCCCGCTGTGCCGCCGGTCAAGGAAGGACCCTCACCGACCCATGTACTCCACATCCAGCACCGGTACCCGCTCGTCCGCCCCGACCGGGGCGGACGGCGCGACCGTACGCCCCTCACGCTCCCCCCTGCGCCCCCCGACCGCCGGTGCGGGCCGGCCCGCGCCGCGCGGCACCGATCTGCGCGACCCGCGCGGGCGCACCACCCTGGTGACCCGGCCGCTGCTGGACCAGGCCGGCCGGCTGGGCCGTCCCGCCGCCGGCCGGGCCCCGGAGGCGTTCGTGGACCGGGTCGACCCGGCCGCGCTGCAGACCCCGGCGGTGCGGGCGGTGCTGGCCAACGTCGCGCGGATATGTCCGGCGTTCCTGCCGCGCCAGGTGCTGCGCGAGGGCAGCCGGCACGTGCTGATCGCGGGCACCATCGGCCGGGCCCCGGTGGTGGCGAAGTGCCTGGCGCCGGCGGCGCTGCGCGGCGAGCGGGCGGAGCAGCTGATCGAGCGCTTCCACCACGAGGTGGCGGTGTACCGGGCGTTCGTCCGGCACCGTCCGCCGGTGCGGCTGCCGCGGCTGGTGGCGGCCGACCACGACCGCTGCGTGCTGGTCCTGGAGCGGGTGCCGGGCCGTCCGGCGGCCCGCGAGCGGCACCCGGCGAACGCGCCGACGCCGGGCGAGGTGCGCGCGGTGCTGGGCGCGGTGCGCACGCTGAACCTGTGGCGCCCGCCGACGGACGTGTTCGGCAAGCCGATGGACTACCAGACCGAGATCGCCCGGTTCCACTCGCTGGGCCTGCTGACCGACCGGGACGCGGGCGACCTGCGCGGGCTGCTGCACGGCCTGTCCTCGGTGCCGTGGCAGCTCAACCACGGCGACGCGCTGCTGGGCAACGTGCTGCTGGCCCCGTCCGGCCCGGTCCTGCTGGACTGGGAGCGGGCCGGCTGGTACCTGCCGGGCTACGACCTGGCGGTGCTGTGGAGCGTGCTCTCCGGGGACACCGCGGCCCGCCGCCAGATCAGCCAACTCGCCCAGTCCGGCGGCACGCTGGCCCGGGACGCGTTCCTGGTGAACCTGGTGCTGGTGCTGATGCGGGAGCTGCGGCTGCACGACGTCCCGGGCGCGGGCGAGGAGCAGCGGATCATGATCCGCCGGCTGTACGACGACGCGGCGCTGGCCCGCCGCGCGGTCCGCGCGGCGGTCGGCACCCGCTGAGGCTCAGCCTCCCAGCAGCTCCCCGCCGAGGGCGTCCAGCACGGCGTCCTCGGCGGGGAGCCGGGTGCGCAGGCTGAGGGTGTCGCGCAGGTGGCGCTCCAGCGGGTGGCGGCGGTCGAGTCCGGCGCTGCCGGTGAGGGTGAGGGCCCGCTGCACGGTGTCGCCCGCGGTGCGGGCGGCGAGCAGTTGGACGGCGGGGGCCCGGGTGGCGGCGGCCGGGTCGGCGTCGGTGCGGGCGGCGAGGCCGTGCACGAGTTCCTCGGCGCCGGTGAGCGCGGCGTGGAGTTCGCCGAGCGGGCGGCGGTGGGTGGCGGCGGTGTCGCGCAGCCGCCCGGCGGACCAGTCGAGGGCGGCCCGGGCGGTGCCCAACAGGATCGCGGCGAGGGCGAGTTGCTGCCAGGCCGCGGCGACCGGGTCGGGGGCGGGGGCGGCGCCCCGGGGCAGCAGCACGGCGTCGGTGCCGACCCGGGCGTCCTCCAGCAGGACGTGGTGGCCGGCGGCGGCGCGCAGGCCGAGCTGGTCGGCGGCGGGGTCGATCTCCAGCCCGGGGCTGTCGGCGCGGACCAGGAACAGTCCGGTGCGGGGCTGCGCCTCGGCGGTGCGGGCCTCGACGACCAGCCAGGCGAGCGCTTCGGCGCCGGGGCAGTAGGGGGCGCGGCCGCCGAGCCGCCAGGCGTTGCCGCGCCAGTGCGCGGTGACGGCGGGCGGCTGTCCGGCGGGGGCGCGCAGGGTGCCGACCAGGGCGGGGCCGCGGCGGGACTCGGTGAGCAGCCGCCGGTAGAGCGCGGCGGGCCAGGGCGCGGTGCGGGCCTGTTCGGCGTGGTGCAGCAGGGTGTGCGCGGTGAGCAGGGCGACGGAGGCGTCGCCGCGGCCGAGCCTGGCCAGCACCCGGACGGTGTCGGCGAGTCCGGCGCCCGGCCCGCCGTGCCGGCGGCCGACGGTGAGGGTGAGCAGTCCGGCCTCGTGGACGGTTTCGACGCCCTGGTAGGGGAAGGTGCCGTCGCGGTCGTGCTCGGCGGCGCGGGCGGCCAGCAGGTCGACGACCCGGGGCAGCCGGGCGAGGGCGCGTTCGACGGCGCCGTCGGCGGGTGTGGCCGCGGTCGCGGCGTGGGTGGGGACGGTCGGCTGCGCTGCGGTGCGGGTCATGGCGGTGGGCCTCCGGGCCGGGCGGCGTGGGTGTCGGGCGTCCTGGTCGACGGCTGGGTCGTCAGGAGGCCGGACAGGCCGCGCCGGCGGTGCGCCGGAGGTCCACGTGCAGGCGCCGGGTCAGCAGCGGCGGGCGGGGCATCACGGGTCAGCCCTGCTGGAACATCTCCGCCGGAAGCGGCTTGAGGAGCTGGTAGAGATCGTCCGAAATCGGCCGGTCCCAGGAGGCGATGGTGACCTGGACGCCGTCGCTGCGGCCGAACTGGGAGCAGTAGAGCCGCTCCTCGGTGACCCTGACCTTGCGGACGATCAGCAGGTCGTCGCCGAGCATGACCGGGAAGTCCTCGGCCGAGACGAAGTCGACCTGCTCCTCGTTCTCCAGCGAGGCGAGCAGCTGCCGGGCCTCCAGCGGCACCCCGTCCTCGCTCTCGCGGGCGGGCGACTCCTGCGGGACGTTGCCGATCAGCATGGCCGGGCCGCGGCCGCCGAGCAGGTCGTACTGGAGGAAAATGCCTTGGCAGGATCCGTCCTGACCGGCCAGGATCATGGCACCGAAGTCGCCGGGCCAGTCGCCCGGATCCATGGCCAGTACGTCGAAGTCCGGGCCGGCGGGCTGTCCGGAGCGACGGCGGAGAAATGACATGGGCCCATCGTACGTGCCCGGTGGGCGGCGGCCCGCGCGCGGGTCCGCGATCAGGCCGAGATCTACGCTCAGGGACCAATGTTGACTCTGAGCAACCGTCCGGGCTACGTTCGGTTCAGCACGACGGCCGCTCCGGGGCGAGATCCACAGGGGGCGGTTTGTCGCAGCGTGCCTTGCGCGCATTCCCTCACTGCGCACGCGGTCGTGTGAACTCAGAGCACCATTTGCTGATTCAATGGTCCTTGGACGGTTCCTGGAGCCTGCGGGTGATTCCGGCTGGCTCCGGACCTTCGTGGCACCATCGAATCGGCGCCACAACATCCACATAACACCCAGAGCCAGGTTCGCGGGGCCCTCGTGCCGTCGCGTTCGCGAACCTTGCCCGGATCACCGCCGCGTGGGGGCGTGCGGAATCCGGGCTCCGGCCCAGCCGGGGAGTCGCTCTTCCCGGTCGGGTCACTCCCGTTGCGACGGCTGCCGCACCCTGTGCGGCACGGGGAGGGAGGGCCCGTCAGCGGCGCCGTTGACGGGCAGCAGAAGCGGGCGCCGTGCCTATACCGCGTGGGGGCGGTAGGCACGGCGTCTGCCTGCTCTTACTGTGCTGGCAGGCTTGTCGAACAGTCAACAAGATTCGGCCCATCAGAACTCTTTTGTAACCTCGGCGTATGCCCACTCGTCACCTGCGCGCGGGTTGCTGTGCTGCGGCGTTCCCCGCCGGGGCACCGGCGGGACGCCGGTCCGGCCGCCTCCGGGACGGCCGGTTCGGCGCCGTCGTGCGCCCGCGCCGGGCCCGCTACTCGCCCTGCTGCTGCGGCGGTTCCTGCGGCTGGATGTCGAACTCGCCGTCCCGGGCGCCCAGGACGAAGGCCCGCCACTCGGCGGGGGTGAAGATCAGCGACGGGCCGTCCGGCTCCGCGCCGTTCCGCATCGCGATGTACCCGTCGACGAAGGCGATCTGCACGCCCTCCTCGTCGCCCGGGGCGTTCAGCCACTCGGCGCCGCTCACGTCCAGTTCGATCTTTCGGCGCTCTTCCGCCGCCTGGGCCGCTTCTGCCGGCGTCATCCGCAGGTCCTTCCGTTCGGGGTCCGCTTCCTCGGTCGGGCACCAGCCTAGCCAGCCGGAGCCGTCCGGTCCGGCCCTTCCGCCCCGACCGGCCCGCGGGCGGGGCGACTGCGCCGATCCGGCCTTCCGGCGGCGACACCTGTGCTAAGGGCCGCGTTCCGGGCGGCGGCGGGGCGAGGATGGGGTGACGAGCAGTCAGCCACGCACCCGGGAGCAGCCGATGGACCAGTCGATGGACCAGCGGGGCGGTAGCCGCGCCGACGTCGTCCCGATCAGCACCGCGCCCTCGGCGTCCCAGGCGCCGCCGGTGGGTGCCGCGACGGGCACCGTGACCGCGCCCGTGCCGTCCGTGCCGCGCCCCTCCCGGCCGGCCGGGCACGGGCGGGTGGGCCTGGTGCTGGTCTCGCAGAGCCAGGAACTGGCGGACGCGGTGCGGGCGCTGGCGCTGGCGGTGCTGGAGGCGGACGACCCGGCGCCGGTCGTGGCGACCGGCGGCGCGCTCGCGGACGGGCCGGGCAGCAGCGCGGTGCTGGTGGCGGCGGCGGCCCGGCGGGTCGACCAGGGCCACGGCGTGGCGGTGCTGTGCGACCTGGACGGCCCGGTGCGCACGGTGCTGACCGTGCTGGCGGCGGCCGACGAGCACGGCCTGCCGTTCCCGACCCGGTTCGCGGACGCCCCGTTCGTGGAGGGCGCGGTGGCCGCGGCGGCGACCGCGACCGCGGGCGGCGACCTGGCGGCGGTGCTGGACGCGGCGGAGGAGACCGCGCGCCGGCCGAAGCGCTGACGCCCCCCTCCCCCGTCTGTCGGCCGGGATGTGTCCGATGGGTTGGTTTGGTCGCGAGTGTGCGGGTTTCGGGTACGCCGGGTCCGGCCGCGCCGCTAGAGTCGGCCGCACCGGCCCGGTGGGGGGAGTCCCCGGGCCCGATCGAGGGGCGGTACGGGTCGATGCGTGTGGTGGTCACCGGCGGGGCGGGGTTCATCGGAGCCAATCTGGCCAGGGAGTTGACGTCCCGTCCGGAGGTGGCGGAGGTCCGGGTGGTGGACGACCTGTCCACCGGCAGCAAGGCCAACCTGGCGGGGGTGGACGTCACCTTCTTCGAGGGCAGCATCCTCGACGCGGCCCTGCTGGACGCGGCGTTCACCGGCGCCGACGCGGTGGTGCACCTGGCGGCGCTGCCCTCGGTGCCGCGCTCGATCACCGCCCCGCTGGCCAGCCACCGGGTGAACGCCACCGGCACCCTGGAGGTCCTGGAGGCCGCCCGCCGGGCGGGCGGCCTGTACGTGGCGGCGGCGTCCTCGTCCTCGGTGTACGGCGCCAACCGGGAGCTGCCCAAGCGCGAGTCGATGCGCCCGGCGCCGATGAGCCCGTACGCGGTCTCCAAGCTGGCCGCCGAGTCCTACCTCGGCGCGTACCACCACTGCTACGGCCTGGGCGTGCTGCCGCTGCGCTTCTTCAACGTGTTCGGCCCGCTGCAGGCCGCCGGGCACGCGTACGCGGCCGTGGTCCCCGCGTTCCTGGACGCGGCCCTGGCCGGGCGGGCGGTGACGGTGCACGGGGACGGGCGGCAGAGCCGCGACTTCACCTACGTCGGCACGGTCACCCAGGTGCTCGCCGAGGCGGTGCTGCGCCGGGTCGTCTCCGCGGACCCGGTGAACCTGGCCTTCGGGACGCGCACCTCGCTGCTGGAGCTGATCGGCCTGCTGGGCGGGGTGCTGGGCGCCCCGGTCGCCGCCGAGCACGTCGACCCGCGACCGGGGGACGTCCGGGACTCGCAGGCCGACAACGCGCGGCTGCGCGAGCTCTTCCCGGACGTCGTGCCCGTCCCGCTGGAGGAGGGCCTGCGGCGCACCGCGGACTGGTTCCGGACCCTCTAGCGACCCCGGTGCCTCTGGCGACCCCGGTGCC